>DASQSR010000150.1:0-8327 GCA_035642295.1 Allostellaceae bacterium
CGATGTCGAGGAGCGGCCGAGCTTCGACATCGTCCGGGCGGTGGCGGAAGGCTTCGCCGATGTCGGCATCGTCGCCGACATCGCCGATCTCGGCGGCCTCCAGAGCTTCCCGTTCGCGACCGACCGGCTGGTGCTGGTGACGCCGCGGGAGCATCCGCTCGCCGGCCGGCGCGGCCTCGCCTTCCGCGACCTGCTGGAGCACGACTTTGTCGGCATGGCTGGCGATAGCGCGCTGCAACAGCATCTGGCGCAGCACGCGCGCCAGTCGGGCCGGCCGCTCAAGCTGCGCGTCAGGCTGAACGGGTTCGACGCCATCTGCCGGATGGTGGAGAAGGGCGTCGGGCTGGCGGTGATCCCGGAAACCGCGGCGCGGCGCAGCCGCCGCTCGCTGGCGATCCGGCTCGCGCCGCTCAGCGATCCCTGGTCGCTGCGGCGCCTCAGCGTCTGCGTCCGCCGCCTCGAGCACCTGCCGGCGCAGGCGCAGCAGCTGGTCCGCCATTTGCGCCGCGGCGCCGCGGCGGCACCGTCTTAAGAGCGCGGTTCACGGCTGGTCCGCGCTGTGCGGCTTCCGCGGTTGCTTGCGCAACCGCTGGCGCCGACCCCGACGAGCGCCGGGCGCTCGCGGGGCTCCCCCGGGGAAAAAGGTGAGTCATTGGTGTACAACAATGACTCGCGCCTTCGAGTGAGTCAGTGACTCACTCCCGTCAGCAGGCGGGACATCTCGGCGACCGACGCGGCGTCCTTGGCGAAGGTGAACGTGCCGCTCTCGCCGATCTCGCGCAGCGCGCGCAAGAGGCCGCCGAAGGCGGCGAGCGACAGGAGGCCGCCGAGGCTGATGCGCTTGACGCCGGCGCCGGCGAGCTCCGCCACGGAGAGGTTGGGCCGGCCGGCGAGCACGTTTACCGGCCGCGAGAGGGAAGCGCAGACCGTCCGGATCGCGGCAATGTCCGGCAGGAAGGGCGCGTAGAGCACGTCGGCGCCGGCCTTCTCGAAGGCCTGCAGCCGGCGGATGGTGTCGTCGAGATCGGGATTGCCGCGCAGGAAGTTCTCCGCCCGCGCGGTCAGGGTGAAGGGGAAGGGGAGCGCGCGCGCCGCCTCGACCGCGGCGGCGACGCGCTCGGTCGCGAGCGAGAGGTCATAAATCGGCCGGCGCGGATCGCCGCTGAAATCCTCGACCGAGCCGCCGACGATCCCGGCCTCGGCGGCGAGACGAATGGTCTCGGCCACGGCCCTGGGATCGTCGCCGAAGCATTTCTCGAGATCGGCCGAGACCGGCAGGTCGGTCGCGCGCGAAAGATCGCCCAAATGCGCCAGCAGCTCGTCGCGCGAAGTGGCGCCGTCGACCTTGCCGAGGGCGAAGGCGAAGCCGGCGCTGGTGGAGGCGAGCGCCTCGAAACCCATCGCCGCCATGATCCGCGCGCTGCCGACATCCCAGGGATTGGGAATGACGAAAGTGCCCGGCCGGCGGTGCAGCTCGGCGAAGCGTCGCGCCTTTTCCCCTTGATCGATCGCCATGTCGTTCCTCCTTTGGACTTGGCGCAGGCGCCGCGGCGCCCGCGTTGCTCGATGATACGCCGGTTCGCTGTGGTAGGCAGAGGCCCGCCTCACCTCCTCAAGAAAGCGATGCTCTCGCGGTGGAGCGCATGACGCATCGCCTCGAGATGCATCAGATGGGTGCCGCGGCCGATCTTGATGTCGCGCTTGTCGGGCGAATGCCGGAGGGCGTCGAAGAGGAAGCGGGCGTCCTCATCGGGAACGAGCCCGTCCCAGGCGCCACGGAGGATCGCCACCGGCGCTTCGACGCGCGCGGGATCGTAATGCGCCTCCCCGTGCCAGGCGCGGAGAATGTCGGCGAAAGGACCCATCGGCACCTTGACGCCGGCGGGAGTGCGGCGGCGCGCCTCGGGATCGCTGTCGAGGTAGCGCTCGCCCCATTCCTTGAAATGCGCCTCGGACAGCACCGGCGGCTCGCCGGCAGGCACATCCTCGACGAAGCGCGCCCATTGATCGGCGGGCGTCACGATGCGCCAGGCCGGAAGCTGGGGCGGCTGCTCATAGCGGCGCGGCGCGCGGCGGATGACCGGTCCGAACAGCACCAGCCGGTCGATGACGTCTCCCTGCTCGGCGGCGAAGCGGCAGGCGGCGATCGTTCCCCAGGAGTGAGCGATGATCGAGAGGCGCGGCGCCTCGTGCTGCGCCAGGATGAAGCGCAGGGCGGCGCCGATCTGCCGGGCCGCGTCCTCCGCGGCGCAGAGCGGCGGATGCGCCGCCGGCGGCTCCGCCATCTCGGGGTAGCGGTCGGAATGGCCGAAACCGTAGAAATCAAAACCCCAGACGTGGAACCCCGCTTCCACCAGCGCATCGCGCCAGGAGCGGCCGTCGAAGCGATGGGCGATCGACAAGGCGGAAGGGAAGGTCGCGCCGTGGACGTAGAGGACAATGCCTGTCGCGGTACCGGCCGGCGCGAGATGGCGCAGAAACAGCGACATTCCTGGCCGCGGACCCTGAATGCGGAAATGCGCCTCGCGCGGATCGAGCTTCGGTGCTTCCATCGGCCGGGCGATTTCGAGGCTCGTCATGCGGCAGCTCCTCTCCTATCTCTGTGGAAGAGAAGATGGGCGGCGACCGCGCCGCTGTCTGCCATCGTCGTTTCGGCGGCGAGCGAAGTGTGGCGCCGGGCGGCGCGAGCAGGCAGGATAGGCGCGGCGAGCCCCGCGAACCCGGCGCCCGCGTTCGGGCGTTACAGCAAGCGAAGAGGTCAGCATGGCCAAGCAATATCAAAATCAAACTTTGGGACGTGAAGCGTCCAAGAAGCCGCAACTTCAGACGGTGGATCCGGCGACGGGCCAGCCCGGCACCGCCTATGACACCCATACGCGCGATGAGGCCCTCGCCATCGCCGGCGAGGTCCGCGCCGCCTTCGAGCGCTGGCGCCGCACCTCCTTCGCCGAGCGGGCGCAAGCGATGCGGCGCGGCGCCGAGGTGCTGAGGCGCCGGCGCGATGAGTTCGCCCAGCTCATGACCCGGGAGATGGGAAAGACGCTCGCCGAGGGGCGCGCCGAGATCGAGAAATGCGCGTTCAACTGCGAGCATTTCGCCGCGCATGCCGAGCGCTATCTCGGGCGCGAGCCGGTCGACATGGGCGGCCCCAAGGCGTTCGTGACCTACAACCCGCTCGGCGTCGTGCTGGCGGTGATGCCCTGGAATTTCCCGTTCTGGCAGGTCTTCCGCTTCGCCGCGCCGGGGCTGATGGCGGGCAATGCCGCAATCCTCAAGCATGCGAGCAACGTCCCGGGTTGCGCGCTGGCCATCGAAAGCGTCTTCCGCGACGCGGGCTTTCCCGAGAATGTCTTCCGCAGCGTGCTGCTTCCGAGCCGCGAGGTGCGGGCGTTGATCGAGGCGCCGGCGATCGCCGCGGTGACGCTGACCGGCAGCGTGCCGGCGGGTCGGCAAGTCGCGGGCGCGGCCGGCGCCATGCTCAAGAAGACGGTGCTCGAGCTCGGCGGCGCCGACGCCTATCTCGTGCTCGAGGATGCCGATATCGAGCAGGCGGCGCAGGTTTGCGCTGCCGCGCGCATGGTCAATGGCGGCCAGAGCTGCATCGCCGGCAAGCGCTTCATCGTCGCCGCCGCGGTGCAAAGCGCCTTCGAGCGCGCCTTCGCCGCGGCGATGGACGGCTACAAGATGGGCGATCCCAGGCAGGAGGCGACGAAGCTGGGGCCGCTGCAGTCGATTGCGGCGCGCGACGAAATCCATCGGCAGGTGCAGGAGAGCCTCGCCAAAGGCGCCCGCCTCGTGACCGGCGGCACGGTTCCCGACCGCGCCGGCGCCTGGTATCCGGCGACGGTGCTCGCCGACGTTCGCCCGGGAATGCCGGCCCATGACGATGAAGTCTTCGGGCCGGTCGCGGCGATCATCACGGCCGCCAACGAAGCGGAGGCGATCCGTATCGCCAATGCCTCGCCCTTCGGTCTCGGCTCGGGCGTGCTGACCCGCGATCCGGCGCGTGGCGAGCGTATCGCCGCCGAGGAGCTCGAGGCGGGGATGAGCTTCGTCAACGCCAATGTCCGCTCCGACCCGCGGCTTCCCTTCGGCGGCGTCAAGGACTCGGGCTATGGCCGCGAATGCTCCTATTTCGGCATTCGCGAGTTCACCAACATCAAGACGGTGCTGGTCGCCGGGTAGTTCGGCCCCGCGATGCGGCGAAGACAGCGCAGGGCTTGATCGATGTCTCTCCAATCGAGGTCCCGCCTCGTCGGCTGTTTGCGAATTCTCGCGACGTTTCTCGCCATTTCGGGAGCGGTCCCGGGCGTCGCCGCATCGCTCGAACTTCCTTCCGTCGTCGAGCCTGCCAGCCATGAGCACCATGTCGGCAAAGTGATCCTGCTGGAGCTGGTGACGCCGGACCTCGGCGCGGCCAAGCGGTTCTACGGCGGCCTTCTCGGGTGGACTTTTCGCGATGTCGCCGCCGGCACGACGCAATATGCCGAGGCGTTGCTTGACGGCCGCCCGGTTGCCGGGCTCATCGAGCCGCCGCTGCCGCCAGGGAAGCAGCGGGCGCCGGCCTGGCTCAGTTTCTTTGCCGTCGAGGATGTCGATGCGGCCGAAAAGATCGCGGTGCAGCACGGCGCCAAGGTGCTTTTCCCGCCGCATACCTTCCCCGATCGCGGCCGCGAGGCCGTGTTCGCGGACCCGCAAGGCGCGGTGTTCGCGGTGCTCGCCTCGAGCAGCGGCGATCCGCCCGATTTCCTGGCAGAGCCGGGCGAGTGGATCTGGAGCTCGCTGATCACCCGCGACCCCGGCGAGGATGCCGGCTTCTACCAGGCGCTCTTCGGCTACGACGTGTTCGAGCTCGCGGCCGATCCAGGGACGCAGCATCTCCTGTTTGCATCGGGCAACTATGCGCGCGCGAGCGCAAACTCGTTGCCGCGACAGGCTCCGAACCTTGCGCCGCATTGGCTCAACTTCCTTCGCGTGGAAGACGCCGAAGCCAGCGTGGCGAAGGTCGTGGCGCTCGGCGGCCGAGTGCTGGTCGCGCCGCATCTCGACCGCCAGGGCGGCAAGGTCGCCGTCGTCGCCGACCCGCAGGGGGCATCCTTCGGGCTGCTCGAATGGAAGGGCACCGAAAGCCAGCGGGTGCCGCAGTGAGCGCCGCGCGCCGGCGCGCTCTGGCCCAGGCCTGCGCGATCCTCCTGCCGGCCGCGCTCGCCTTCGGCTGCGTCGCGGCCGATGGCGGCTATTACGGCGGCCCGGTGGGTTACGGGGTCGGTTACTACGAGCCCTCCGGTATCGCCGATACCGGGTGGGGGCCCAGCTATTTCGTGGCGCCTTTCCGCGACCGTGGGCACCCATACGCATACCGTGGTGGTGGTGCGGCGCCCCACGGCTTCCGGGCCGCACCCGCCGGGCGGGGCATACCCTCCATTCCCTCGACGGCGCGCGGTGGCGGCGGCGGACATGGGGGAGGGGGCGGCTTCCGTCGCTGATCTCAGCCGTCGAGCGGCCGCAAGCTCGTCGCGGCGGTAACCATGCGGCGCTCTTGGTGCCAGCTGCCGGAAAATCGCGAGGCCGTCGCGCGGGGCCGGTGCTCAGGCCCGCCGCGCTGCGGCAGCAGCAGCCGCCTATAAGGCCTTGCGCAGGGTGAGATTGAAGCGCTGACGCCCGGTTGCGGGATGGTCGCCCGCCTTCACCGTGAGCACGCCGTGATAGAAGAGCCGGGCCGGGCCGCCCCAGACGACGACGTCGCCATGGCGCAGCGGCACGCGGCGCGGCCGGTCGGTGCGCCGGGCGCCGCCGAAGAGGAAGAGGGCAGGGAGGCCGAGCGAGACCGAGACGATGGGGCAAGCGAAATCGCGCTCGTTCCGGTCCTGGTGGAGCGACAGACGCGTACCGGGCTCGTAGCGATTGAGGAGGCATGAATCCGCGGCGAAGCCAGGGAAGCCGGCCTCAGCGGCGGCATCCCGTGCGAGCTGCCGGAAGACCAGCGGCAGCGGCGGCCAGGGCCGACCGCTTGCGGGATCCACGGGATCGTAGCGATATCCCTTGCGGTCGGTGATCCAGCCCGCCGCTCCGCAATTGGTCATCGCCACCGACATCTCGAAGCCGCCGGGCGTCGTCATGCGCCGGAAGGGGGCCTCAGCCACGATCGCGTCGAGCGCCGAGAACAACTCGCGCTCCAGCGGCAAGGCGCGGCCGCGGAGCAGCACCGCCCCGGGTGCCAGCGCCTCCCGGCGCGGCTCTGCCGCGGCGTCATCGCCGAAGAGATCCGCCATCATCCCGGCTGATATGGGTACACTTCCATGGCGCGGCACGGGTGCGCCCGGCGCGGCTAGGAGCGGTTCTTATCGCGCGCCTCGTCGAGCGACACGACCGACGCGCCGCGCCTGCCCAATTCTTCGGCAACGGCAGCTTCGAGCTGGCTTTGGCGGAAGGGCTTGGCGAGGACACGGTAGCCATGGGCATCCGCCGATGTCATCACCGGCGCGTCCGGATAACCGGAAATCAGCAGGATCGCGACATCGGGCTGGAGCGCGCGCACCTTCTCGGCCAAGGCGAGGCCGTCGAGCGCGCCCGGCATCTTGATGTCCGTCACCAGGAGATCGAGCTGGAAGAGGTTGGCCTCGATGATCTGCGTCGCGTCGATGGCATTGGCGGCGGCGATGCAGCGATAGCCGAACCCGGACAGCTGCTCGGACAGCACCGAGCGCACGGTGGCGTCGTCTTCGACCAGGAGAACCGTCTCCTTGTGCTTCACCGCGCCCTCCTCATGCTGCTGATCGCGCTCAAAAGATCGACACTGACACCTTGCCTCATCCGATCACGCCCCGCGGCTCCGTCCTCCAATCGTGCAGTCGGCATGGCCGGGCAGCGCGTCCTCTATCGCCTGCACCAGGGCCTCCACGCGGAACGGCTTGAAGAGATGGCGATAACCACTCTTCGCCACGGTCTCGTAAAGATCGTGATGCCCGGTGATCAAAACCACGCCACAGCCCAAAACGGCCGCCTCGCGCGCCAGCTCCAGGCCGTTCACCCCGCCGGGCAGGGCGATGTCCAAAATTACGACATCGAAGCGCCGCGATGCACAAGCGCTGCGCATCGAGGCGCCATCGCGGGCCAGTGACACCTCGCATCCCTCGAGAGTGAGGATGCTCTCGAAGACCTCCTGGATCAGCGGATCGTCCTCGACGAGCAGAACCGAGCAGGGCTTTGCCAACTTGACCCTCGGGATTTCTTGCCGTTCAAGCCGGCGGCATGTGAACAGACTGTAAACGGATGTGTCAATTCGTACATACGATCGCGGCCAGCCGTCAAAGCGCGCGCCGCGCAGCACGCGCCAACCGAGGCGCGTACACAAAAGGACACGGTGATTGTAATCGGCTGATCGCCAAACCGTCATTGATACTTTTTGACAGTCGATGCTCTGGACGGGTGAGAGCAGCAGAGTTGCCTTCCGACATCGCTGTCATCGCCGTTGCCATGGCCGACGCGATCGAGCGTCGGCTTGCAGCGCAGGAGCGGCACGCCGGGGTTCGAGCGATCGCATGGCTGGCGAGCGTCGCGCGCAACACTGCGCCGGCGCGGCGCCGCGGGGAAAGCGGCGTCGGCGGCGGAGATCTTTCGTCAGACGCGCGCGGCGCAACTCCGCCGCGCGCGCTGCTTTCCCGTCGATGCGCCGCCTCGGGCATGGACGATCCGAAAGCGAGGTGGCATGATCTTCGTGAAGCCATCGGCACGGCGGGCAAAAGCGCGACGCGCCGCTTGGCGAGAGGAGGTTCCCTCGATCGCGGGCATCGCGGCGGGCGGCGCTGGCGACGGGCGGCGGAAGGAGGAGATACATGCCTTTCGACGGTATCGATAGAGGCCGGGTCGACGTACTCGACAAGATGGACCGAGTGATCTCGCTGCTCGCGAACGAGCAGCGTTGGTGCAAGCGCTACATTCGTACGGCCGATGGACGGCGTTGCATTCTCGGCGCTCTGGCGGATGCCGGCGCGCAATCGCTCAAGGGGCCGGTGCTGCTTGCGGTGTGCGAAGTCACGGGCCGCGACTACCAGCGGATCGAGGCGTTCAACGACGACCCGCTGACGACGCACGCGCAGGTGATGCGGGTGCTGCACCGGACGCGCGAGAACATCATCAAGGGGATCGTCGAGAACCCGATGCCTCGCGTGTCGGTCGCTGCGCAAACGCGGCCGACGGCGCAGTATCTGGCTCGGCTGCGGCACTTCCTCGCACGCTTCGCCTGACCCGCCGCGACCACCGGCGCGGGCTGCGTCCCTTCCGGCGGGAAGTCGTCGGATCAGAACCGTCGCGGCTTTGGCGGAGCG
>DASQSR010000151.1:0-15938 GCA_035642295.1 Allostellaceae bacterium
AGGCGCCTAATCGCGGCCGCGTGCTGGCGAGCGCCCCGGCGCAGCCCCGCGATGGCGGCGCCGGGGCGCTTTACGTGCTGCTGCGCCGCCGGCGATGACACCGTTCGGCGAGCGGCTGCGGCAGCTGCGCGCCGAGCGCGGCATGAGCCTCAAACAGATGGCCGAAGCGCTCGGCGTCTCCGCCGCTTATCTCTCGGCGCTGGAGCATGGTCGGCGCGGCCGGCCCACCCACGCAATGGTCGTCGCCATCTGCGCGCAGCTCAACATCATCTGGGACGAGGCGGACGAACTGCACCGGCTGGCGCGGCTGTCGCATCCGCGCATCACCGTCGACACCGCGGGACTCTCGCCCGCCGCCACCGAGCTCGCCAATCTCCTCGCCGAGCGCATCCGCAAGCTGCCCCCCGAGCGCGTCGAGCACCTGCTCGAACTGCTGAAAAGCGCGCCCGCGGCGCCGCCGCGGCGCCGGCGGCGCGCGGGATGACGCGGCGCGCCGTCAGTGCTCGCTGAGTTCGCTTTCGCCGCGCTGAAGACAGCTCTCCAGCACGACGCGCCGCAGCTCCTTGAGTTCGGTGACGAGCGAGAAGGCGACGTCGCGTGCCAGGCGTCCGTGATCGAAGACATGGCCGGCGAGCACCATGTTGATCGCCTCGCCGTCATTCGACAGCGGCAGGCTGATGCGCCGTGTCACCATCGGCGTCGCCCGGCCGCGCAGCGCGAAGCTGTTCTCGGTGTACATCGGCCGCCGCCGCCGCGCCATCTCCTCGTAGATGCCGACGACATAGCTGCGATAGCCGGCGCGCTCGGGCAGCACCTCGTCGACGAACCTGCCGGTGGGCTCGCCGCCCGGTCCGCGCCAGAAGATGTCGCCGACGCGGCGATAGCGGAAGCGCGGCCTGTCGTCGCTCCAGACGACGTCGAGCAGCATGGTGTACGGCCAGATCTCGGCCGGCATCTCCAACGGGTCGATATCGGCGCGGCACGGCATCGCCCGGCCGCGCTTCTTGCTCAGCCAGTGCCGATAAAGGCTCTCGAGGGGTGGATCGAGCGAAATGCCGTGCAAGCCTGTCTCCACCATGCCGGGCGCGAATGCGCTCGAATGCCAGCCGCGATCATAGCTTTCCGCCGCCGAAGCGCCCAAAAATTCACCGGCAAATTTGCTAAATTTGTAGGAGATTTGACTTCAGAGCCTGACGATTCCGACTAAAATCGCGCTCCGTCGTACTATCGAGGGGCCTTCGTTATGAGCTTCTCCGTCCTTATTATCGACGACAGCAAGGTCGTGCGCCGCGCGGTCGAGGCGACCCTGACGGCCGCCGGCTACGGCGTTCTTGCCGCCGCCAATGGCAATGAAGGCATGCAGCTCTGGGAAGAGACCCAGCCCGGGCTCGTCATCACCGACATCATGATGCCCGAGCGCGACGGGATCGAGACCATCATGGAAATCCGCCGCCAGCGCCCGCAGGCGAAGATCCTGGCGATGACCGGTTTCCATCACAGCGGCAGCGTCGATTTCGGCGAGATGCTGCGCCGCCTCGGTGCCGACGACGTGCTGCTGAAGCCGTTCGACCCCGAAGTGCTGCTCGCCAAGGTGGATCGGCTGATCAATCTCGGCCCGGTGGAGCTCAGCGCCGCCTGAAGCGCGGATTTACCGGCAATTAAGCATTCTCCGGCATGCTGCCGTCCATGGCCCGACGGCAGAAAGAGACGAGCAGGGCTGCGGACGCCGCAAGCGATGCCGGCGCCATCCGCCAGGCCGACCTGTCGCATCTCCACCTCCAGGACATGACGCCGAGCGAGCGCGCCGAATTGCGCCGCCGCTACGACGATTTCGTCCGCCATTTCGGCCGCGACGGCATCGCTCCCTCACGCTATCCCGAGCCGAAGAAGCACGTCCGCAAATGGACGCCGGGCGCCAAGCGCTGACCGGCTCTAATTAAAGAGTTAGAGTGCGATTCACGATTTGGATGGAAGCGCTTTCGCTTCCATCCAAATCGATCGCACTCTAGGCGCGCGGCGGACGGTCATGAGCGCCGGCGCCGCAGTACCGGCGCCGGCGGATCCCTGGTCAGCAGCCGGTCTGACGCGGCGTGCGCTCGACGGTGAGGCCGAAGAGCGGGCGGAGGCGCGTGCCGAGAACGCTGCCGGCGAGCGCCGCGACGAACCACAGCCAGCCATGGAGGCTCGCCGAGGCAATACCGCTGAAATAGGCGCCGATGTTGCAGCCGTAAGCGAGCCGCGCGCCATAGCCCAGCAGCAGCCCGCCGATCATCGCGGCGATGAGCGAGCGTGCCGGAACCCGCCAGCTCGGCGCGAACTTGCCGGCGAGGCCGGCGGCCAGCAGCGCGCCGAGAATGATGCCGAAATCCATCACCGACGTGATGTCGGCGAAGATGCTGCCGTTGAGCGACGCGGCGCGGGCCGGCGACGACCAGTAGGGCCAATGCGCGACATCGGCGCCGCCGAGCGCGGCCAGCTTCGAGCCCCAGAGGGCGAAAGCCGAGGTGATGCCCCAAGGCCGCCCGGCGAGCAGCAGCGTCAGGAAATTGCCGACCGCGAGCGCGACCGCGCCGGCGAAGAGCGGCCACGGGCCTTGCACGAGGCGCCGCCAGCCGGTGGCGCGGGCGGCGTTGCCAGCCTTCAGCGTCCCGTGGCGCCGCCGCTCGAGCACGATCGTCGCCAGCGCGATGAGGGCGAAGAGCGCAAGGTTGAGCAGCAGTGCCGGAACGAGGCCCAGCGTCTCGATCAGCGAGATGCGGCCCAGATTGGGGGTCTTCGCCCACCAGTCGAAATTCCAGGCGCCAAGCGCCGATCCAGCGATGAAAGCGGCCAAGGTCGCCGCCATGCGCGTATTGCCGCCGCCGACGGTGTAGAGCGTCCCGGAGGCGCAGCCGCCGCCGAGCTGCATGCCGAGGCCGAAGAGAAAGGCGCCGACCAGCACCGAGACGCCGACCGCGCCGAGCTCGCCGTGCACTTTGACGCCGAAGGCCGAGCCCTGCGCCAGGAACGGAAAGAACAGCAGAACCGCCAGCGCCAGCATCAGCATCTGCGCGCGCAGGCCGGCGCCGCGGCGATCGGCGATGAAGACGCGCCACGCCGAAGTGAAGCCGAAGAGGGCGTGATAGAGCGCGACGCCCAGGCCGCCGCCGACCAGGAACAGCGCCCCTTGCCGCCAGCCATAGGCCTCGGCAAGCGCCACCGCGCCCGCGGCGAGCGCCGCGAGCGCGGCGCCAACCACCTTGCCATTGATCTCGGCCGCCCGTGCCGGCGGCTCGGCGATGAGCCGCGCATCGACGGAAAGATCGGTCATGTCGGATACTCCCCTGGGGCCGCCTCGTGCAGCGAGGGGGATGTAGTTTTGCGGCGCATGCCTGTCAATTCACGTTATTTAACACGCGATCAACTGTATATTTTAGAAGGAGAGATCGCCGGCGCGCCGGCCGAGGCGGCGGGCGACGCGCGCGCTAGAGGATGAACTTGGAGAGGTCCGCGTTCTTGGCGAGCGCGCCGACACGCTCGCGCACATAGGCGCGGTCGATGACGAGGCTGGTGCCGGGTGGCTTGTCGGAAGCGGTGAAGCTCACCTCCTCGAGGAGGCGCTCCAGCACGGTGTGCAGCCGCCGCGCACCGATATTCTCCACCGCGGTGTTGATCTCCTCCGCCAGGCTGGCGATCTCGTCGATCGCCTCCTCGGCGAAGTCGAGCGTCACGCCCTCGGTGCCGATCAGTGCCTTGTACTGCTTGATGAGGCTCGCCTCGGGCTCGGTCAGGATGCGGCGTAAATCGTCGCGCGTCAGCGGCTTCAGCTCGACCCGGATCGGCAGGCGCCCCTGCAGCTCCGGCAGCAGGTCCGACGGCTTCGCAAGGTGGAATGCGCCCGAGGCGATGAACAGCACATGGTCCGTCTTGACCGCGCCGTGCTTGGTGGCAACCGTGGTCCCCTCGATCAGCGGCAGCAGATCGCGCTGCACGCCCTCGCGGCTGACATCGGCGCCGATGCGCTGCTCGCTGCGGCCGCAGATCTTGTCGATCTCGTCGAGAAAGACGATGCCGTTCTGCTCGACGGCGGCGATCGCCTCCTTCACCACCTTCTCCTGGTCGAGCAGCTTGTCGCTTTCCTCGGCCATCAGCACGGCATGGCTCTCGTGCACGCTCATGCGCCGCGGCCGGCTGCGGCCGCCGAACGCCTTGCCGAAGATCTCGCCGAGATTGATCATCCCCATCTGCGCGCCGGGCATGCCGGGAATCTCGAAGGTGGGCAGGCTGGCGCCGGCCGGTTCCTGCACCTGGACTTCGATCTCCCGCTCGTCGAGCTGGCCTTCGCGCAGCATCTTGCGGAACTTCTGCCGCGTGTCGGCGCTGGCATTCGCCCCGACCAGCGCATCGAGAACGCGTTCCTCGGCGAGCAGCTCGGCCTTGGAGCTGACTTCCTTGCGCAGGCGCTCGCGCGTCATGGCGATCGACACTTCGACGAGGTCGCGCACGATCTGCTCGACATCGCGCCCGACATAGCCGACCTCGGTGAACTTGGTCGCCTCGACCTTGATGAAGGGCGCCTGGGCGAGCCGCGCCAGCCGCCGCGCGATCTCGGTCTTGCCGATGCCGGTGGGCCCGATCATCAGGATGTTCTTCGGCAGCACCTCCTCGCGCAGCTCCTCCGGCAGCTGCTGGCGGCGCCAGCGGTTGCGGAGCGCGATGGCGACGGCGCGCTTGGCGTCCGCCTGGCCGACGATGTGGCGATCGAGCTCGGAGACGATTTCACGCGGGCTGAAAGCGGTCATAGGCTTTCGAACGTAACCTTGTCGTTGGTATAGACGCAGATGCCGGCGGCGATCGCCATCGCCTTGCGCGCGATCGCTTCGGCTTCGAGCGGCTGGTCGATCAGGGCGCGCGCCGCGGCCAGGGCATAGCCGCCGCCCGAGCCGATGCCGATGAGCCCGTCCTCGGGCTCGAGCACGTCGCCCGTGCCGGACAGGATCAACGATACCTGCCGGTCGGCCACCGCCATCATCGCCTCGAGCCGCCGCAGATAGCGGTCGGTGCGCCAATCCTTCGCCAGCTCGACGCAGGCCCGCGGCAATTGGCCGGGATGCTGCTCGAGCTTCGTCTCCAGCCGCTCGAACAGCGTGAGGGCGTCGGCGGTGGCGCCGGCAAATCCGGCGATCACCGTGCCATTGCCGAGCCGGCGCAGCTTGCGCGCATTCGACTTGACGATCGTCTGGCCCATCGACACCTGCCCGTCGCCGGCGATCACCACCTGACCGCTCTTGCGAACGCAGAGGATTGTCGTGCCGTGCCAATTCTCGGAGGGGACGCTTTGCATGGGCCTTGGTCGGGGCGGGGCTGGCCCAACATGTGGGGTAGCAGGGGGCGGGGTCAAGCGCGGCGCCCGGTCGCCCCTGGCGGCACCGCGGGGATCTTGCTAAAAGACGGCCGCCGTCCCTCCGGACGGCACATCGGTCGGCAAGGAGGGCATCGCGTGGCCCAGGCCCGGTCCTCGACGGTCGCCGCGTTGCAGCGCAAGGCCACGGTCGAGCGCGTCACCCGTGAAACCCGCATCCGCGGCAGCGTCAATCTCGACGGCGCCGGACTCTACGATGTCGCGACCGGCATCGGCTTTCTCGATCACATGCTGCAGCAGCTCGCGCGCCACAGCCTGATCGACCTGGAACTGCGCGCCGAGGGCGACCTGCACATCGATTTCCACCATACCACCGAGGACACGGGCTATGTCGTCGGCGAGGCGGTGGCGAAGGCGCTGGGCGACCGGCGCGGCATCGCGCGTTGGGGCGACGCGCTCATCCCGATGGACGAGACGCTGACGCGCGTTGCGCTCGACGTCTCGAACCGGCCCTATCTGGTGTGGAAGGTCGCCTTCTCGAAACCGAAGCTCGGCGAAATGGACACCGAGCTGTTCAAGGAGTGGTTTCAGGCCTTCGCCCAGTCGGCCGGCGTGACGCTCCATGTCGAGAACCTCTATGGCGAGAACAACCACCATATCGTCGAGTCCTGCTACAAGGGGCTGGCGCGCTCCCTCAGGCAGGCGGTGGCGATCGATCTCCGGCGCGCCGATGCCGTGCCCTCGACCAAGGGCGTGCTCTAGGTCCGAGCGATGACCACCGCCATCGTCGATTATGGGTCGGGCAACCTCCGATCCGCCGCCAAGGCTTTCGAGCGCGCCGCGCGCGAGGCCGGCCTCGACACCGAGATCGCCGTGACCCGCGACGCCGAGACGGTGCGCCGGGCCGAGCGGGTGGTGCTGCCGGGCGTCGGCGCCTTTGCCGATTGCCGCCGCGGGCTGGCCGCCGTTCCCGGCATGGAGGCGGCGCTCGAGGAAGCGGTGCGGCGCCGCGGCCGGCCGTTCCTCGGCATTTGCGTCGGCATGCAGCTGATGGCCGAGCGGGGCCGCGAATTCGAAACCGTGCCCGGCCTCGGCTGGGTCAAGGGCGAAGTGGTGGCGATCACGCCCGACGATCCCGCGCTCAAGGTTCCGCATATGGGCTGGAACGAGCTCGAACCGCGCGTGGCGCATCCGGTGCTGGCCGGCATCGCGCCGGGCCAGCATGCCTACTTCGTCCACAGCTATCACCTCGTCTGCGCCGAGCCGGGCGATCTCTGCGCCGTCGCGGTCTATGGCGGCGAGATTGCCGCCGTGGTCGGGCGCGACAACGTCATCGGCACGCAATTCCATCCCGAGAAGAGCCAGGCGACGGGGCTGCGCCTCATCACCAATTTCCTGCGGTGGCGGCCGTGAGCGAAACCAAGACACCGAAAGCGATGGTGGAGCGGCTCGAGGCCTTCGCCGGGACCGACCTCGACGATCTCTGCGATGCCGCCGAAGATGCGATCGAGGCGGGTGGCGGCTTCGGCTGGATCGCGGCGCCGCCGCGCCACATCATGGAGGCGTATTGGCGCGGCGTGCTGCTGGTGCCGGAACGGCGGCTCTTCGTCGCCCGCCTCGACGGCACGATTTGCGGCTCGGCGCAGCTGGCGCGGCCGCCGCGCAACAACGAGGCGCAGGCCTTTGCCGCGCAGCTCACCAGCAACTTCATCGCGCCCTGGGCACGCGGCCATGGCCTCGCCCGGCGCATCGTGCTGACCGTCGAGGAGGCGGCGCGCGCCGCCGGCTTCGCCATCCTCAACCTCGATGTCCGCTCGACGCAGGAGGCGGCGATCCAGCTCTACGAAACGCTGGGCTATGTGCGCTGGGGCACGCATCCCGCCTACGCCCGCGTCGAGGGCCGCACCATCCCCGGCTATTTCTATTTCAAGCGTCTCGTCCCGGACGCGGCGCCGGCGCCGTGATCCTCTATCCCGCCATCGATCTCAAGGGCGGGCAATGCGTGCGCCTGCTGCGCGGCGCGATGGACCAGGCCACCGTGTTCAGCGACGATCCCGCCGGCCAGGCGCAGCGCTTCGTCGCCGCCGGCTGCCGCTTCCTGCACGTCGTCGATCTCGACGGCGCCTTCGCCGGCAAGCCGATGAACCGCGCCGCGGTGGAGGCGATCGTCGCCACCGCCGGCGTTCCCGTCCAGCTCGGCGGCGGCATCCGCGATCGCGCCACCCTCGAGGACTGGCTCGCGCGCGGCGTCCGGCGCGTCATTCTCGGCACCGCGGCGCTGCGCGATCCGGCACTGGTCAAGGCGGCCTGCCGCGCCCATCCCGGCGCGATCGTCGTCGGCATCGATGCGCGCGGGGGGCGCGTCGCCGTCGAGGGCTGGGCGCAGGAAAGCGACTGCCCGGCGCTCGACCTCGCGCTCCGCTTCGAGGATGCCGGCGCTGCCGCCATCGTCTATACCGACATCGAGCGCGACGGCGCTCTCGCGGGCGTCAACGTCGCAGCGACGGCGGCGCTGGCGCGCGCGCTCAGCACCGAGGTGATCGCCTCGGGCGGCGTCGCGTCGCTCGACGACCTGCGCGCGCTGAAGGCGCATGAGAGGGACGGCATTGCCGGCGTCATCTGCGGGCGCGCCCTCTACGACGGCCGCCTCGATTTGCGCCAGGCGCTGGCGCTGCTGGAAGGCTGAGCCATGCTCAAGATGCGCGTCATTCCCTGTCTCGACGTCAAGGACGGCCGCACGGTGAAGGGCGTCAACTTCGTCGATCTCGTCGATGCCGGCGACCCGGTCGAGCAGGCCAGGCTCTATGACCGCGAAGGCGCCGACGAGCTCTGTTTCCTCGACATCACCGCCTCGGCGGAGAATCGCGACACCCTCTACGATGTCGTCGCGCGCACCGCCGAGCAGTGCTTCATGCCGCTGACCGTCGGCGGCGGCGTGCGCAGCGTCGAGGATATCCGCCGCCTGCTGCTCGCCGGCGCCGACAAGGCCTCGATCAACACCGCGGCGGTGGCGCGGCCGGATTTCGTGCGCGAGGCGGCGGAGAAGTTCGGCAGCCAATGCGTCGTCGTCGCCATCGATGCCAAGCAGGTCGGGGCCGGGCGCTGGGAGGTCTTCACCCATGGCGGCCGCCGCGCCACCGGCCTCGACGCGGTGGATTGGGCAAGGCGCATGGCGGCGCTGGGCGCCGGCGAGATCCTGCTGACCTCGATGGACCGCGACGGCACCAAGGCCGGCTTCGATCTTCCCGTCACCCGTGCCGTCGCCGACGCCGTCACCATTCCGGTGATCGCCTCGGGCGGGGTCGGCACGCTCGACCATCTCGTCGAGGGGATCCGCGACGGCCACGCCACCGCCGTGCTCGCCGCGTCGATCTTCCATTTCGGCACCTTCCGCATCGCCGAGGCCAAGGCGCACATGGCCGCGGCGGGGATCGCGGTGCGTTTGTAGAAGCTCTCAGCGGTCAGCCGTCAGCTGTCAGCCTCGGCGCATCGGCTGGCGGGTTGGGCATTGTTGATAGAACCGCTACACTTGCTGACGGCTGAAAGCTGACGGCTGAGAGCTTGCCCATGTCCCTTGACGGCGGAACGCTGGACCGACTTTACGCGATGATCGCGAGCCGCCGCGGCGCCGATCCCGCCACCTCCTACACCGCCCGGCTCTTTGCCGACGGCCCGGCCAAGATCGCCAAGAAGCTCGGCGAAGAGGCGGTGGAGACGGTGATCGAGGGCGTGCGCGGCGACGGCGCCCGCCTCGTCGCCGAGAGCGCCGATCTCCTTTACCACTTGCTGGTGCTTTGGGCGGATCGCGGCGTCACGCCCGACGAGGTCTGGCGCGCGCTCGAGGCGCGCGCCGGCACGTCCGGCATCGACGAGAAGAAGTCCCGCAGCCCCCGAGGTTCGACCGATGGCCTATGACCCGAACAACATCTTCGCCCGCATCCTGCGGGGCGAGATTCCCTGCAAGAAGGTCTACGAGGACGAGCATGCGCTCGCCTTCCACGACATCAATCCGCAGGCGCCGGTCCACATCCTGGTCATTCCCAAAGGCGCTTATGTCTCGCTCGAGGATTTCTCCCTTAACGCTTCCGAGGCCGAGATCGCCGCGTTCTTCCGCACCGTGGCCAAGATCGCCCGCGCCCAGGGGCTGGTCGAGCCGGGCTACCGCATCCTCGCCAATCACGGCCCGGACTCGCATCAGCAGGTGCCGCATTTTCACGTCCATATCTTCGGCGGGCGCCCGCTCGGACCGATGCTGGTAGTGGCCTGAGGGCGCGTTGCGGTTTGGTTGACGATCTCTTAACCAACGGCAGATAGCATTCTCGTTTCGATTCGCCCCTCGCGGGTGGAGAGGACGGCGTTTGCCGCCGGAGAGAAGCCGCGCCATCGATGCCAAAGTCCGGTCGATCCCCCGCCGACACGCCGCCGGCCGCCCCCGGCGAGGACGAGCGCCTTCGCGATTTTGCCGAGATCGGCTCCGACTGGTTCTGGGAGAAGGATGCCGAGCTGCGGTTCACCTACATGTCGTCGGGCATCGACGGGCAGGCGGCACCCTTTGCCTGCGAATTCATCGGCAAGCGCATCGACGAGGTGAGCCTGCCCGGATTCGAGGGCGTCGACTGGCGACCGCTGCTCCAGGCGTTCGAGCTGCGCAAGCCGTTCCGCGAGTTCCGCTTCACCCGCCGCACCCAGAATGGCGGGCTGCGCCATCTCGCGGTCAGCGGCATGCCGATCTTCGATGCCGCCGGTCGCTTCCTCGGCTATCGCGGCACCGGACGGGACCTCACCAAGGAGACGCTCGCCGAGGAGCGCGCCGCGGCCGCCCAATCGCGCCTCATCGACGCGATCGAGGCCATCCCGGAAGGCTTCATGCTGCTGGACAAGGAGGATCGGCTGGTGCTGTGCAACAGCCGCTTCCGCGAGTTGCACAAGCCGATCGCGGCGGTGCTGGTGCCGGGCACCGGCTTCGCCGAGCTCTGTCGCGCCAGCTGCTATGCCGAGCAGCCGGACAATGCCCGGGGACGCGAAGAGGAATGGATCGCCGATCGCCTCCGGCGCCACCAGGCGCCGCATTACGGCGTCGAAGAGCGCCAGGTCGGCGAGCGCTGGTTCCAGATCAGCGAGCAGCGCACCCGCGACGGCGGGTGCGTCGTGGTTCAGACCGAGATCACCGCGGTAAAGCGCCGCGAGCAGGAGCTCGCCGAGAAGACGGCCTTGCTCCGCGCCACCCTGGAGCATATGGCCCAAGGGCTGCTCGTTCTCGACGCGCAGCTCCGCATCAAGATGTGGAATGACCGCTGGATCGAGCTGGTGGAGATTCCGCCGGAGCTGGTCGGCGTCGGCCTGCCGATGGAGCCGATCATGCGCCTCGCCGCGCTCCGCGGCGAGTTCGGGCCGGGCGAGATCGACGGCCTGGTGCGCGTTCGCCTGCAGCGGCTGCGCGACAGCGACAGCGAGGTCGCCGAATTCCATCCGCCGAACGGCCGCGTCATCGAGGCCCGCCGCAGCGCCATGCCGGATGGCGGGACTCTCTTCACCTTCGCCGACATCACCGAGCGCAAGCGGGTCGAGGCCGATCTTCGCCGCGCCAAGGACGAGGCCGAGCTGGCGAGCCGCAGCAAGACCGAGTTCCTGGCGAATATGAGCCATGAGCTGCGCACGCCGCTCAACGCCATCATCGGCTTCTCCGACATCCTGATGGGGCAGATCTTCGGCCCGCTCGGCGACGCGCGCTACAGCGACTACGCCCGCGACATCCGCGACAGCGGCCTGCATCTCCTCAACCTGATCAACGACGTGCTCGACGTCTCCAAGGTCGAGTTCGGCAAGGTCGAGCTGATCGAGGAGACGGTGGACATCGTCGCCGTCGTCGAGTCCTGCGCGCGGCTCATGCGCGACCGCGCCGACACCGCCGGCCTTCGCCTGGTGCAGGAGCTGCCGCCCGGCCTGCCCTATCTCCAGGGCGACAGCCGCCGCCTGAAGCAGGTTCTGCTGAACCTGCTGTCGAATGCGGTGAAGTTCACGCCGTCCGGCGGCCGAGTGACGATCAAAGCCAGCTATCGCCCCGAGGACGGCTTCCGCCTCGTCGTCGAGGACACCGGCATCGGCATCGCCAAAGGCGATCTCGAGAAGGCGCTGCGGCCGTTCGGCCAGATCGACAGCCGGCTCGCGCGCAAATACCAGGGAACCGGCCTCGGCTTGCCGCTGGCGCGCTCCATGGCCGAGCTCCACGGTGGCAAGCTCGAGCTCGACAGCGCGCCGGGCCAGGGCACCACGGCGACCATCTGGCTGCCGCCCGCCCGCGTGCTCCAGCCCGCCAACCTGCCCCGCGCCGCGCAGGGCTGAACCCCTCGATACCGAAGGCCGCCGCCTGACTTCGCGCCGCCGCAAATATCACATGTCTTTTGTGTGTATCAAATCCTATTGACAGCACAGAGTCGGCCTTTTATGGTTCGCGTCAGCGCCGATTTGAGCTTCAGCTTGCGGGCGCTTTAGAAATGCGGCTAAAGCGAGGTGCCGATTCCGCCCGCCTTGGCTGCCCGAGCTGAGGCGTTTTTTGTGCCCGGAGGGGCGGGATGAGTAGTGAACGGCAACGGCGGGCGGCGGTACTGGCCTGGCGCTATGGCGCCCTCGAGGGCGAGGCGCTGCTGGAGGCGCTGATCACGAGGGAATTTCGCGGCCGCATCGCGCTGCTGTGTTCCTTCGGCAGCGAAGCGGCGCTGCTCCTCGACATGGTGGCGCGCATCGATCCGCGCACGCCGGTGATTTTCCTCGACACCGGCAAGCATTTCGGCGAGACGCTCGCCTATCGCGACCGCCTCGCCGCCCGCCTGGGGCTTGCCGATCTGCGCAGCATCGCGCCGGAACCCGCCGCGCTGGCGAGCGGCGATCCCGACGGCACGCTCTGGCACCGCGATCCCGATGCCTGCTGCCGGCTGCGCAAGGTCGAGCCGCTGGCGCGCGCGCTCCGCGGCTTCGATGCCGTCATCTCCGGTCGCAAGCGCTATCAGGCGGCGACGCGGCGCCACATTCCCGCCATCGAAGCCGGCGGCGACATCATCCGCGTCAATCCCCTGTGGCGCTATGATCGCGCCCGGATCGAGCGGGCTTTCGCCACGCGCGGCCTGCCGCCGCATCCGCTGGAAGCGGACGGCTTTGCCTCGATCGGCTGCATGCCGTGTACGGACCGCGTCGCGTGCGAGGAGGATCGGCGGGCCGGGCGCTGGCGCGGCCGCGACAAGACCGAATGCGGGATTCACCGGTCGCAGCTCGACCCGGCGGCGTCGTAAGCGAAGGCGCCCCCCATATAACGTTGCGACGGGCCAGCGGGATCACGCGATGCACAGCTTCACGCCGCTCTACTCGCTTTCCGGTTTCGCGGTTGGCCTGCTGGTCGGCATGACCGGGGTGGGCGGCGGCTCGCTCATGACGCCGATCCTGATCCTGCTCTTCGGCGTCCATCCGGTCACGGCGGTCGGCACCGATCTGCTCTACGCCGCCTCGACCAAATCGGCCGGCACGCTGATGCACGGCCTCGCCCATACCATCGAATGGCGGATCGTCGGCCGGCTTGCCGCCGGCAGCGTGCCGATGACGGCGGTGACGCTGTTCGTCCTGTCGCGCCTCGACCTCGAGCGCGGGGCCGCCGCCGGCATCATCACCGCGGTCCTGGGCGTCGCCCTCTTCGCCACCGCCGGAACGCTCGTCTTTCGCCGCAGCCTGGTCGCGCTCTTTGCCCGCCATGTCGGCGAGCTCCACGAGCGCGACACCCGGAACTTGACCATCGCCATGGGCGGCCTCCTCGGTGTCCTGGTTTCGATTTCCTCGGTCGGCGCCGGCGCCATCGGCGTCACCGCGCTGATCCTGCTCTATCCGCGGCTGTCCACGGCGCGCATCGTCGGCTCCGACATCGCCCATGCCGTGCCGCTGACCCTTGTCGCCGGCCTCGGCCATTGGATCATGGGCACGATCGACTGGGCGCTGCTGGGCGCGCTGCTGCTCGGCTCGGTGCCGGGCATCGTTCTCGGCAGCTATGTCGCGGGTCGCGTTCCCGACCTGGTGCTCCGCCTCCTCCTCGCCGCGACTCTGGTCATTGTCGGCGGGCGGCTCGTCTTTTAGCCCGGGGCGGCGCGGCAACGCCGGCATAGACAGCCGCGTTCACTTCGCTCTACACATTCTCCCATGTTGCGTCGCCGCACTTTGTTCGGCCTTGGGCTGGCCGGACTGGGCGGGCTGCCGCGCTTGGCCCGCGCGGCGGCCGCGTCCCCCGCGGCGCCCGACCTGGCGCCCGATATCGCCCGCATCCGCGACCGCGGCCGGCTTGTCGTTGCGGTCGCGGGCTTCGCGACCCCGCCTTTCGTCTCCATCGGCAGCGACGGGAAGCCCGAAGGCACGGATATCGATGCCGCCGCCGCCATGGCCGCGGCGCTCGGCGTCGGCCTCGAATTCGACCACCGCGCCGGCAATTACAACGAAATCATCGACATCGTCGCCGCCCACGAGGCCGACTTTGCCATCTCCAAGCTGAGCGAGACGCTGGACCGGGCGCTCAAGGTGCGCTTCTCGACGCCCTATCTCGTGCTGCGCCACGCGCTGCTGCTCAACCGCCTGCGCTTTGCCCAGACCGCCAAGGGGCGCGACCCGGTCGAGGTGGTGCAGGAATTCAACGCCAGCATCGCGGTCGTCGCCGGCACCGCCTATGTCGAATACGCCAAGCGTCTGCTGCCTCATGCCAGGATCCGCGAGTACCCCGACTGGCCGGCGTCCGTCGCGGCCGTGCTGAAGGGCGAGGTCGTCGCCGCCTATCGCGACGAGCTCGAGGTGAAGCACATACTGACCGCCTATCCCGAGGCGCCGCTGCAATTGCGCCCGGCGATCCTCACCGATACGCGCGACCCGATCGGCATCGTCCTCCCCTGGGACAGCACGCAGCTGCTCGCCTGGGTCGATTTCTATCTCGAGAACGCCGCCAAGCCGCTGAGCGTCGACCAGCTCCTGGCGCGCTACGACCCGCGCAGCGCCAAGAAGGACGCCGACTGACATGCGGTTCAAATTGGAGCGCTCGCTCTATACGAGCTGGCTGGTCGCGGCCGGCTTCGTGGCGCTCGGGCTCTACCTCGGCGTTTATCACAAGCCCGCCGCGCACGCCATCGCCCCGCTCGGCGATCTCTATCTCGACCTTCTCCGCATGTGCATCCTGCCCTATCTGCTGGCGGTGGTGACGGTGAGCCTCGGCCGGCTGCTGCGCTCGCACCGCGCCGGCGGACAGCTCAGCCGCATCCTCATCGTCTTCATCGGCGGCATGCTGGCGGCGAGTGCCGGCGGCACCGCGGCGGGGCTCGTGCTCGGCTCCGGGCGCCACCTGCCGCCCGAGGCGCTGGCGGCGCTCGGCAGCGTGGTGCGCGACGCGGCGGATTCGGGCGAGCTCGACGTCGCGCTCGGGACCCACGTCGTGCCTCCCGAAGCACCGCCGCTGCTGCGCACCCTGGTCGATGCGGTTCCGTCCAACATCTTCCGCGCGCTGAGCGACGGCGCGGTGATCCAGGTGCTGATCTTCGCCCTCATCTTCGGCGTGGCGCTGGCCCTGGTGCCGCAACGCAACAGCCTCGTCATGACCCGCGCGCTCGAGGCGGTCTATGGCGCATTCCAGAAGATCATCCACTGGATCAACTACCTGCTGCCCTTCGCCCTGTGCGCCATGATCGCCGACCATGCGGCGCATATGGGCGCCGGGCCGTTCGAGGCGATGGGCATGTTCCTCGCCGGCTTCTGCGGTCTTGTGGCGCTGTGGCTGCTGCTCTGCAGCCTCGTCGTCTACTGGCGCAGCGGACAGCCCTATCTTGCCGCGATCATGGCGCTGAAGGAGCCGCTGCTGCTCGCCGTCGCGACGCGCAGCAGCCTCAATTGCGTGCCGGCGACGATCGAGGCGCTGCACACCAGGCTGCGCTTCGAGCGCAAGAGCGCCGAGCTTGTCGCGCCTCTCGCCATGACGCTCTGCCGCCACGGCCCGCTGCTCTATTACGCCTTCGCCACCGTCTTCGCCGCGCAGCTCTATGGCGTGGCGCTGGATCTGCGCAATGTCATCCTCGTGGTTCTGACCTCGGCGCTCGCCGGCCTCGCCTCGATCGGCACGACCGGGGTGCTGGGTCTCGCCATGATGGCCCTGCCCTTCGGCGCGCTGGGGCTGCCGATCGAAGCGCCGCTCGCCCTCTTTATCGCCGTCGACCCGCTGCTCGATGCCATGCGCACCCTCTGCATCGTCTATGGCAACTGCGCGGCGACCGCACTCGTCGGTCGGGTGGCGCCCCAGCCGGCGGCAGAGATTGTGGAAGTCGAAGTTCTCGCCACTTAGGCGGGTGTACACCCGCGTTAAAACACCCGTCGCGGCGGCTGTGGCGAGACGCGATCTCCCCCCTGGGTAGAGGAATTTTAAACCCTGTTCGATACCGTCGCCGCATGGAGGCGAGCGGAAATGCCGGCGATCCCCCGGCTGCACTCAAAGCGCCGTGCCTGCTCTTGCGTCCTCCACCTGTGGTTGTCGGCGGCGCTCAGCTCGGCTTTATTCCGTCGCTCCCTTGCCGGGCGGCGGGGCGCCATGATC
>DASQSR010000152.1:0-2980 GCA_035642295.1 Allostellaceae bacterium
TCAATTGGAAGCTAGAGTAGTGATGGCAGTGTCGTTCGTCCCCTTGGTTATTGGATTGGTCATGCTCCTCAGAAAGCTTTCGGCGATGGTTGCGGCGCCCGCGGCCGCGATGCTCCTGCTCGCGCTGCTCGCGGCCCCCACGCTCGCGCAAACGACGCCGCCCGCCGCCCCCGCGGCCGCGCCGTCGGCGGGAGGTGCCGCTGCGCCGTCCGCCGTCGTTCCGCCCGTGGCCACAACGCCCGCCGCTGGCGTGCCTTCCGCACCGGCGCCCGGCGCCATCAGCCAGGAGGTCGTCGAGAATCCTTACGGCCTGTCGGCCCTTTGGGCCGGCGGCGACATCATCGCGCGCGGCACCTTGATCGCCTTGGCGCTCATGTCGATGGGCACGTGGTATATCCTGGTGACCAAGCTCATCGACCAGAGCCTGCTCCTGCGCCAGGCGCGCGAGGCCAATCGCCGCTTCTGGACCGCCGCAAGTCTCAACGAGGGCGTCGAGGCGCTGGGCAAGCGCAGCGCCTTTCGCCGACTGGTCGAGGACGGGCTCCGCGCCGGCGAGCATCACGAAGGCACGCTCACCGAGCAGATCGACCTCAACAGCTGGATCACCATGTCGCTGCAGCGTTCGGTCGACGCCGTCGGCAGCCGCATGCAGGGCGGCCTCGCCTTCCTGGCCACGGTCGGCTCGACCGCGCCTTTCGTCGGCCTCTTCGGCACGGTCTGGGGCATCTATCACGCGCTTACTGCCATCGGCATCGCCGGCCAGGCCAGCATCGACAAGGTCGCGGGACCCGTCGGCGAGGCGCTGATCATGACGGCGATGGGGCTCGCCGTCGCCGTGCCGGCGGTGCTGGGCTACAACTGGATGGTCCGCCGCAACAAGCACGCCATGGACCGCGTGCGCAGCTTTGCCGCCGACCTGCACGCGCTGCTGATCGGCGGCGGCATGCGCACCGAGCGCCGCGCCGTGGTGCGGAGCGTCTGAGCCGTGGCCATCAGTCTCCGCCCGGAGAGCGGCGAGGAGGCAGACGAGCTGTTGTCGGCGATCAACACCACGCCGCTCGTCGACGTCATGCTGGTGCTGCTGATCATCTTCCTCATCACCATTCCGGTGGTGACGCACAGCGTGCCCGTGGCTTTGCCGCACGAGATGAACCAGCCGACCCAGACCAAGCCGCAAAACATCATCGTCTCCATCGATCGCGACGGCAATCTCTTCTGGGGCGATGCGCGGCTTCCCGATGTTGCAACGCTGCTGGCGCGGCTGGAGCAGCACGCGGGCGACGACCCGCAGCCGCAAGTGCAGATCCGCGCCGACCGCGACGTCCGCTACGAGTTCGTCGGCCGCGTCGTCACCGCCTGCCAGCGCGCCGGCATCGGCAAAGTGGCCTTCATCCTCGAGCCGGAGCATGGCGCGGGGACGGCGCCGTGAGGGAGATGCGGAGGAACCCGTCATGGTAATGACTCCCGGCCGGCCGGGCGGCGAGGACGAGGTGATGATCGACATCAACACCACGCCGCTCATCGACGTGATGCTGGTCCTGCTGGTCATGCTGATCATCACCATTCCGGTGCAGACGCATTCGGTGACGCTCGACATGCCGCAAGGCGCGCCGCCGCCGGCGCTGGTGCCGCCGCCCGTCGTCGAGGTCGATATCGATTTCGACGGGACCATGCTGTGGAACGGCACCGTCCTCCCCGACCGCGATGCGCTCGAGGAGCGGCTTCGCGCCGCCGCACAGCAGACACCGCAGCCCGAGATCCACCTCCGTCCCAGCGCGCTGGTCAAATACGCCGCCGTCGCCGAGGTGCTGGCGGAAAGCCAGCGCCTTGGGGTCACCAAGATCGGGCTCGTCGGCAACGAGCGGTTCATGCCGTGAAATGGTGGACAGGGCTGGCGCTGGCGGCGCTGCTCGGCGCATCCGCCGGCATGACGGCGCCGTCCGCCGCGTTCGCGGCGGCGGCGGAAGCCCCGAGCGCGCGTCCGCAGATCGGCCGGCCGGTGGAGCAGGCGCAGCGCCTGTTGAGAGAGCACCGGCTGAAGGAGGCGCTGGCGAAGCTGGCCGAGGCCGATGCCGTCGCGCACAAGACGCCTTACGAAACCTATGTCATCGAGGCGACCCGGGCGTCGGCACTGCTCGAGGCCGGCGACGATCGCGGCGCCATCAGGTCGCTCGAGGCCGTGCTCGCGACCCAGATCCTGCCGCCGGCGGAGGCGCTCGACCGGGTCGAGACGCTGGTGAAGCTCTGCTATGAGGCAAAGGACAGCGCGAGGCTCGCGACTTATGTCGCGCGCTACTACCGCGAGGGCGGCAAGGACCAGGAACCGCATCTCCTCGCGGCGCAGGCGCTCTATCAGCAAGGCGACTTCGCCGGCGCGGCGGCGGCGAGCCGCGCCGTGCTCGCCGCCAATGACCGGGCCGGCCAGCCGACGCCGGAGGCGGTGCTGCAGTTGCTGGCCAACAGCGCCTACCGGCAGCATGACGCGGCCGGCTATCGCGCGGCGCTGATGCAGCTGGTGGCGCGCGATCCGAAGCGGGACTATTGGGCGGCCTTGATTGCGGAGGTGGAGAAGGAGCCCGGCTTCTCCGACCGTCTCGCTCTCGATCTCGCGCGCCTCAAAGCAGCGACCGGCACGCTGGCAGCACCGGGCGACTATGTCGAGGCGGTGCAGCTCGCCTTGCTGGCGCAGCTCCCGGGCGAGGCCAAATCCTTCCTCGACCAGGGTTATGCCGCGGGCATCCTGGGCAAGGGCGCCGATGCCGCGCGCCAGCAGCGCCTTGCCGCCACGGCGAGCCGCCAGGCAAACGAGGATGTGCAACGCCTGCCGGCGGAAACCGCCGCCGCGGCGGCAGCGCGGAACGGCGTCCCCTCGGTGCGGCTCGGCGACGCCTATGCCAGCTATGGCCGCTACCCCGAGGCGATCGCCGCCTTCCAGCAGGGGCTGGGGAAGGGCGGGCTCGACCATCCCGAGGAAGCGAAG
>DASQSR010000153.1:0-2778 GCA_035642295.1 Allostellaceae bacterium
GCTCGCGCTCGCGCTCTTGCGCGACGACGCGGGCGCGCACCTGCAGGAGATCCTTGCGCGCGACGATGCCGAGCAGCGTACCGCGCTTGCGGTCGACGATCGGCACGCGGCCGATGTCCGCCGCCGCCATGCGGTCGGCAAGCTGGCCCGTGAGTTCGTCGGCATAGCCGACGAAAAGCCGGTTCTCGTGCGCGAGATCGCCCAGCGTCGTGCCCGGCTCCCAGCCGCGGGTCACCCAGCGCAACGCGTCGGCGCGCGAAGCCATGCCGACCACCCTGCCGTCCTCGCTGACGACGGGATAGCTTTTGTGCAGCTTGTTGCTCGGCTCCTCGGTGAAGGCGCGCACCGCCTCCTCGACGCGCATCCGCGCCGGGAAGGTGTCGACCTTGCGCACCATGACTTCGCTCACCCGGGTGATCTCGAAGGGATCGACGACGTATTCGCGCATCACATGCTGGCCGCGGCGCGCCAGCTTCTCGGTGAGGATCGAGCGCTTGAGCAGCAGCACGGTGACGGCGAAGGCGGTGCTGCACGCGATCAGCAGCGGCAGTAGCGCGTTCGTGTCGTGCGTCAGCTCGAGCATGAAGACAAGCGCGGTGAGTGGCGAGCGCATGGTCCCGCCCATCATCCCGGCCATGCCGAGCATCGCCCAGAAGCGGCTGTCGCCGGTCGGCATCAGCGGCGCCTCCAGCGCGCCGAGCGCGCCGCCGATGATCAGCAGCGGCGCGAGCACGCCGCCCGATGTGCCGGAGCCGAGCGCCACCGCCCAGATCGTCGCCTTGACGACCAGCAGCAGCAGCAGCGCCTTGAACGCGATGCCGTGCTGCAGCAAGTCGCTGATGATGTCGTAGCCGACGCCGAGCGCGCGCGGCTCGATGAGGCCGCCGATGCCGATGGCGATGCCGCCCAGCGCCGGCCACCACATCCAGTGGATGGGCAGGCGCAGGAACATATCCTCGCAGCCATAGACCATCGCGGTGAGGCACCCCGAGACGAGCCCCGCCGCGATCCCGCTGGCGACGCAGAGAGGCAGGCCCCACCAGGGCAGCAGCAGATGCGCCGTGACCGGAAAGAGCGGACCCGCACCGAGGAGGAACGGCCGTATCGCTGCGGCCACGGCGGAAGCGGCGGCGACGGGAATGAAGCTCCGCGGCTTCCATTCGAAGAGCAGCAGCTCGACGGCGATCAGCACCGCCGCCACCGGCGTTGCGAACGTGGCGGACATGCCGGCCGCGGCGCCCGCCACCAGCAGCGTCTTGCGCTCGCCCGCGGACAGCTTGAAGAACTGCGCGATCAGCGAGCCGAGTGCCCCGCCGGTCATGATGATCGGCCCTTCGGCGCCGAACGGGCCGCCGGTGCCGATCGACACCGCCGAGGACACCGGCTTCAGCAGCGCTACCTTCGGCTGAATGCGGCTGTTGCCGATGAGGATCGCCTCGATCGCCTCGGGGATGCCGTGGCCGCGGATCTTCTCCGAGCCGAAGCGGGCCATGAAGCCGATGACGAGCCCGCCCGCCGGCGGCACGAGCAGCGCCAGCCAGCCCAGGTGATTGTCCGCCGGCGTCATGAGGCCGCCGTGCAGCTCGCCGGCATAGGCGAGATGGGTGATGAACCCGATCAACCAGAACAGGGCCCAGGCGGCGATCGCCGCGGCGGCGCCGATCACCAGCGCCAGCGCGATCAGGAATAGAACTCTTGCATCGGTGGAAAAATCGCGGAGATAGTCGGTTCGCTCGTGCTCCATGACGCTCCGAGGCGGGGTGGCCGCGCTGTGTTCGGAAGGACGGAAATGCGCTCTGCGGCGGCAAAGCGGCTCGCGGGAGCTGGCCGCCGTCGCGTGTTGCACCGCAGCATATGTCGTATCGCGATATAACTGTCAACAGGCGGCGACGCGGATCGGGCAAGCGGGACGCGCATGACGCTGCGCTCTGAGCCCTCCTTGAGCGATGCCGAATACCGGCTGCTGGCCGGATTCCGTCATGCGTTGCGCCGGTTCCTCCGCTTCAGCGAAGGGGCCGCGGCCGAGCAGGGCCTGACACCGCAACAGCACCAGGCGCTTCTGGCCATTCGCGGCGCCGGCAGCGGCGGCCGGCTCGCCGTCGGCGGTCTCGCCGAGCAGTTGCAGCTACGGCCGCACAGCGCCGCCGGCCTCGCCAGCCGGCTTGAGGCGCAGGGCCTGGTGCGGCGCGAGCCCGGCGGCGAGGACGCAAGGCAGGTGCTGCTGGCGCTGACACCGCGGGCGGAAGCGGTCCTCGAGCTGCTGTCGCGCGCCCATCGCCGCGAGCTCGAGCGAATGACGCCGACCCTGCGCGCGCTTCTGGCAATGCTGGAGCGTCCCTGACGCTTCGCGCCGGCCGCACCGACAGAAGATTACAGGGATTTAATTCAAGGGAAGGGACTGCGTAATGCCGAATACGTATATCTCAAGGTGCGGGCGCCGAGCCCGGTTGCGCGGCGTTTTTTACTAAAGGAACCGCCTTCAGCCCCCCATGAGGTATTGATCCCATGCTTTCCCCCAATCCCTTCCGTCCGCGGGCTTCGGCCTTCCGGCGGATTCGTGCCGCGGCGCTCGCGACCACCGTCGGCTTGAGCCTCGCCTTCGCGCCGACGGTCTGGACCTGGGCACAGACGCCTGCGCCGTCCGCCGCGAACCAGGCGGCACTCCCCAGCTTCGCTCCGCTGGTGAAGAAGGTGCTTCCGGCCGTCGTCAACATCTCGGTCACCGAGAAGCAGGACGCTTCCGACGATGGCGACCAGATGGACGATCAGAGCGGCCCG
>DASQSR010000154.1:0-5032 GCA_035642295.1 Allostellaceae bacterium
CAGACCTTCATGAACCTGTCCGGCGACAGCGTCGGCGCGGCGGCGCGGTTCTATAAGATCGCGCCGGAGGAGATCGCCGTCATCCATGACGAGATCGACCTCGCCCCCGGCAAGCTGCGGGTCAAGCGCGGCGGCGGCGCCGCCGGGCACAACGGCATCCGCTCGATCGACGACGCCATCGGCGAGGATTTCTGGCGCGTGCGCCTCGGCGTCGGGCATCCCGGCGTCAAGGAGCTGGTGCAGCCTTACGTGCTGCAGAACTTCGCCGCCGAGGAGATCGGCTGGCTCGTGCCGCTCCTCGACGCTGTGGCAGAGGCGCTGCCGGTACTGATCGCCGACGACGCGCCGGGATTCATGAGCAAGATGGCGCTCATCCTGAAGCCGCCGCCGCCGAAGCCGCGGCAGGCGGCGGACGAGGACAAGGAATAGGCATGGGGTTCAACTGTGGCATTGTCGGTCTCCCCAATGTCGGGAAGTCGACGCTCTTCAACGCGCTCACCGCCACCGCGGCGGCCGAAGCGGCGAACTATCCGTTCTGCACGATCGAGCCCAATGTCGGCCGCGTCGCCGTGCCGGATGAGCGGCTCGAGGTCTGCGCCCGCCTTGCCAAGTCGGCGAAGATCGTGCCGACCCAACTCGAATTCGTCGATATCGCCGGTCTCGTGCGCGGCGCCTCGCGCGGCGAGGGCCTCGGCAATCAGTTTCTCGGCCATATCCGCGAGGTCGACGCCATCGCCCATGTGCTGCGCTGCTTCGAGGACGGCAACGTCACCCATGTCGAAGGCTCGATCGACCCGATCCGCGATGCCGAGACGGTCGAGACGGAGCTGCTGCTCGCCGATCTCGACGGCCTCGAGCGGCGCGTCACGGCAACCCAGAAGAAGGCGCGCGGCGGCGACAAGGAAGCGGTGGCGCAGCTCGCGCTGATGGAGATCGTGCTGGCGGCGCTGCGCGAGGGGAAGCCGGCGCGCAGCCTGGCGCTGGCGCCGGAGCAGCGCTCGCTCGTCAAGGCGCTGCAGCTCATCACCGCCAAGCCCGTGCTCTATGTCTGCAACGTCGAGGAAGGCGCGGCCGCCGCCGGCAATGGCGAAAGTGCGCGCGTTGCCGACTTCGCCAAGGCGCAAGGCGCCGTCACGGTCGTGATCTCGGCGGCGATCGAGGCCGAGGTGGCACAGCTCGCCGACGAGGCCGAGAAGCGTGAGTTCCTCGGGACCCTCGGCCTCGAGGAGCCTGGCCTTGCCCGCGTCATCCGCGCCGGCTACCGCCTTCTCGACCTCATCACCTTCTTCACCGTCGGCCCCAAGGAGGCCCATGCCTGGACCGTGGCGCAAGGCACCAAGGCGCCGCAGGCGGCGGGCGTCATCCATACCGATTTCGAGAAGGGCTTCATCCGCGCCGAGACCATCGCCTATGCCGATTTCGTCGCCTGCGGCGGCGAGCAAGGCGCCAAGGAAGCCGGCAAGATGCGCCTCGAAGGCGCCGAGTACGTCGTCGCCGACGGCGACATCCTGCATTTCCGGTTCAATGTTTAGGCTGGCGCGCATCGGATATCCCTCTCCGCGCGTGGCGGGGAGAGGGAGGGGACCCGTCGCTCGCCAGAGCGACGGGGAGGGTGAGGTGTATTTCCGACGCACAAGCCATTCCGCCATCGGCACCCACCTCACCCGCTCGCTTCGCTCGCGCCCTCTCCCCCCGCAAGCGGGCGGAGAGGGCTCAATCTGAGCGCCTTTCACGTAGCCGGGAAACGCTCTATCAGTGGAAACGGATGGCGTCCTTCATCTCCCCAGCTTCAGCACCCGGTCGGCATTGCCGTGCGCGAGCTTCGCCCGGTCGTCCGGCGACAGCGGCAGCGTGTCGAGGAAGGCGCGGCCCTCGGCATTGGGACTGAAGGGATAATCGACCGAGAACAGGATGCGGTCGGTGCCGAAGGTGTGCAGCGCCGCGAGGAACGGCGGCACGGTGAAGAAGCCGCTGGTGGTGATGTAGACCTGATCGAGGATGGTCTGGCTGATCGGGCGCTTCAGGAACCGCTCCGCCTCCGCCCCCATCGACTGGTCGAAGCGCGCCATCATCGCCGGCAGTCCTTCGCCCATATGGCCGATGATCAGCGTCAAGCGCGGATGGCGGTCGAGCGTCCCCGACAGCGCCAGGCGCAGCACATGCACCGCCGTCTCGGCATGCCAGCCCCAGCCGGCGATCGCCAGCAGGAAGCTGAGATGCCCCGGCAGCCCGTCGTAATAGGCCTCGCGCACCGCCTTGGGCGGGATGCCGGGGTGGAGATAGATCGGCACGTCCAGCGCCTCCGCCCGCGCCAGGATCGGCGCGAAGCGGGGATCGTCGAGGAAGCGGCCTTCGGTATGGCCGTGCACCATCGCGCCGACGAAACCGTGCGCCTTCACTGCGCGCTCGAGCTCGTCGGCGGCGGCTTCGGGCGAGGCCAGCGGCAGATGCGCGAAGCCGGCATAGCGGTCAGGGTGCTCGGCGACGATGCGCGCGAGGCCGTCGTTCATGTCGCGGGCGAGCGCGACGCCCTCGGCCCCGGCCACCAGGTCCGCCCCGGGCCCCACCGCCGACAGCACCTCGACGGTGATGCCGGCGGCGTCCATGTCGGCAAGGCGCTTTTCGCCCAGCTCCCCCAGCTGGTCGCGCGCCCGGCCCAGCGGGCCGAAGGGCACGTCCGGCGGCGGGAAGCCGCGGCGCAGGATCGCCTCGCGGTCGATCCGCTTGATCAGCGCCGGCATGTTGAAATGCTCCTCGAGGGCGACGACGCGCATGGCGCAACCTCCATCCCGCCGGAGCCGGATCGCTCTGCATGGAATCGCACGGCGATTCCATGCAGAGCGTGAATCCGGCTCCTTTTCATTAACTAAGGGCCTGTCATCGTGCGACGTCTTTCCCGGCGGCGCAACCGGTGCTATGGCGCGCGGCGGAAACGGGGGATGCGGGCGGCGCCGCCCGCCCTATGACAAGGGGCGCCACGGAGCGCTGCAACAGGAAAGAGGGGCGCATGAAGCATCGCTGGATCATCGCCGGGGTCGTCGCCCCGCTCGCCGTCGCCGCCACTGCCTTCGCCGCGGGCCCTGCCCCCTTTGTCGGCGAGTGGCACTGGGACAAGGCGCGGTCGGTGAGCCCGCCGGGCGAGCCGCAGCCGCGCGCGGTGGTGCTCACCATCACCAGCGCCGATGCCGCCCATGTCGCCTGGCGCCTCGCCATGACCGGCGACAATGGCGAGCAGCATCAGCAATCCTTCAACGGCACCGGCGACGGCAAGCCGGTCGCGGTCGCCGGCTCGACCGGCGGCGCCACCGCCGCCTTCATCGTCACCGCGACGACGCTCGACAGCATCTACAGCTATCCCGACGGCGCTTCCGACAAGTCGAGCTGCGCGCTCTCCGCCGACGCCAGGACGATGACCTGCCACGGCACCGAGAACGACGGCAAGGGCCACGCCGCCGCCTACGCCGACGTCTACGACCGGCATTAGCGGCCGCGGGCTAAGCCTCAGTCGCCTCGCTTATCGCTCTGCCGCTGCCGCCTCTTCGCGCGCGCCGCGCGCCGCCCCCGCGAGCGCGCCGTTGAGGAAGAGGTCGACCGCGGCGCGGGCGGCTGCCTCGAGGCTGCGGCGGTCGGAAAGGCCGAGCGCCACTGCGCGCAGCCGGCTGTCGACGACGAGGCTGATGAACTGCTCGGCCGCGAGGTCGAGATCTCCGAGGCGCAAGCGCCGCTCGAAGCGCCTCAGCGCCGTCGCCACCGCCCGCACCGCCGGCTGGCGGCCTTCGGCATGGGCGAGCCGGCCGAACTCGGGATGGCGCTCGGCCTCGGCGATGATGATGCGGTAGATCGCCACCGCCTGCGGCGCCAGCGCGCTCTCGAGGAAGTGGCGCGCAAAGCCGAGCAGCATCGGCTCCAGCGCGGAGGGGCACGCCGGCACGTTGCGCGTCGGCACCAGCCAGCGCGCGATGAGCCGGCGCAGCACCGCGCTGAACAGCGCGTCCTTGTCCTTGTAGCGGGCATAGACGGTGCGCTTCGACATGTGCGCCGCCTCGGCGACGGCGTCGATCGAGGTGCCGTCGAAGCCGCGCTCGGTGAACATGGCGCCGGCGACCTCGAGGAGGCGCTCCTCGCGTCGCCTTGCTTCCGCCAGAGTCGGGCGCCCGCCGCTGCGGCGGACGCGCGGTCTGGCCCGCCGCGTCTTCCTGATCGTAGCCGGCAATCTCACCCCTTGTGCCGCCCGGCAAAGCCCTCTATTGAAGGCGGAAACGAAACCGTACCGTTGCGATAGCACGCTGGGGTCCCCGATGAGAAGGGCCGTAATGCTGGGACTGCGCTTTTCCCTGCTCCTGCTGCTCGCCGCGGGCGCGCCGGCGCTCGCGCAGCAGGCGCCGCCCCCGCCGGCCGTCGGCGTGGTCAAGGTCGCGCGCCAGCCGGTGACGCAAGCGAGCGAATATGTCGGCCGCATCGCAGCGCCCAGCCGCGTCAACCTGGTGGCGCGCGTCAGCGCCTTCATCGACAAGCGCTTCTTCACCGAGGGCGCCGAAGTTAAGACGGGCGACCTCCTCTACCGGCTGGAGCAAGGGCCGTTCCAGGCCGACGTCGACGCCAAAGAGGCGGCGATCGCCCAGATCGAGGCGCAGCTCCGCAACGCCGACATCACTCTCACCCGCGCCCAGACCCTGCTGCACACGCCCGCCGGACAGCAATCGACGGTCGATACGGCGCTCGCCAATCAGCTCTCGCTGAAGGCGCAGCTCCTCGCCGCCCAGGCCCAGCTGCGCCAGTCTGAGATCAATCTCGGCTATACCGAGATCCACGCGCCGATCGACGGCAAGATCGGCCGCACTGCCGTCACCGAAGGCAATGTGGTGAGCCCCAGCTCCGGCGTCCTCGCCACCATCGTGAGCCAGGACCCGATGTATGTCGTCTTTCCCGTCTCCGTCCGCGCCGTGCTCGATTTGCGGCGGCGCTACGCCGCAGCCCCCGGCGGCTGGACGCATAGGGTGGTGGTGAAGATCCGCCTCCCCGACGGCCGCCT
>DASQSR010000155.1:0-16972 GCA_035642295.1 Allostellaceae bacterium
CGGTGCCGGCCGCGCCGGAAGCGGCGGAGCCCGCGCCGGCGAGGAAGCGCGCGGCGCCGGACGCGCCGGTGGTGCTGAAGGCGGAAGGGCTCACCAAGCGCTACAGCGGGCTCGTCGCGGTCGACGGCGTCTCGTTCGCCCTGCAGGAAGGCGAGATCCGCGCGGTCATCGGCCCCAACGGCGCCGGCAAGTCGACGTTCTTCAACATGCTGGCGAGCGTCATCCCGCCCAGCGCGGGCGAGGTGGAATTCCGCGGCGAGCGCATCACCGGCTTCGACGTCGCCCGGGTGTGCCAGCGCGGCCTCGCCAAGAGCTTCCAGATCAACCAGCTCTTCACCACGCTGACGGTGCGCGACAATGTGCTGATCGCGGCGCTGGCGCGTCATAGCGGCCGGTTCACGCCGGCGCTGCTGCGCGATGTCGGCCGCATGGGGGCGCTCGGCGCGCTGGTCGACGAGACGCTGGCGGCGGTGCAGCTCAGCGAGCGCGCCGGCACCCGCGTTGCCGCGCTTGCCTATGGCGAGAAGCGGCGGCTCGAGATCGGCATCGCGCTGGCGACGCGGCCGAGCGTGCTGCTGCTCGACGAGCCGATGGCGGGGATGAGCCCCGCCGAGCGCACCGACACGGTGCGGCTGCTGAAACGCATCGCCGCAGGCATCAGCATCGTCATCGTCGAGCACGACATGGACGTCATCTTCGAGCTCGCCGACCGCATCACCGTGCTCTACAACGGCCGCACCATCGCCGAAGGGACCCCCGAAGCGATCCAGGCCGACCCGCAAGTCCGCGCCGCCTATCTCGGAAGCCCGGTGCAGCATGAGCTTGCTTGAGGTCGAGGGGATCAACACCTATTACGGCGATGCGCACACGCTGTTCGACGTGTCGCTCCGCGTCGAGCAGCACGAGGTGGTGGCGCTGCTCGGGCGCAATGGCGCCGGCAAGACGACGACCTTGAAGACGATCATGGGCGTCATCGCCCCGCGCCGCGGCGCCATCCGCTTTGCCGGCGAGGCGATCGGCGGCATGCCGCCCTACAAGATCGCGCGGCGCGGGGTTCAGCTCGTGCCGGACGAGCGGCGCATCATCGGCGGGCTCACGGTCGAGGAGAACCTGGTGCTGGCCGGGCTCACCGCCGCCGAGCGCTGGAGCCTCGAGCGCGTCTACGAGATGTTCCCGCGCCTTGCCGAGCGGCGCCGCAACCGCGGCCGCGAGCTGTCGGGCGGCGAGCAGCAGATGCTGGCGATCGCCCGGGCGCTGGTGCGGGAGCCGAAGCTCATCCTGCTCGACGAGCCCTTCGAAGGGCTGGCGCCGCTGATCGTCCAGGACCTCCTGGGCGTCTGCCGGACCCTCGCCGCGGAGGGGCGCACCATCGTCATCGTCGAGCAGAACGTCCACGCCGCCCTGTCGCTCGCCCAGCGCTGTTACATCCTCAACAACGGCCATCTCGTCTACGAGGGCACGCCGGCGAGCCTTGCCGCCGAGCCCGAGCTGATGCACCGCCATCTGGGCGTGTGAGAGCGCTCACCCTGCGGGGGGAAGTCGGGACCGGCGTCGGCCGGCGCGACGCCAGGGGCGCGCGCAGCGATCAGCCTTTCACGGCGCCGGCGGTAAGCCCGCTCACCAGCCAGCGTTGCACGAGGAGGGAGAGGAGAAGCGGCGGCAGGGCGATCAGCACCGCGGCGGCCATGAGCGCACCCCAGTTGGTCGCACCCTCGCCGATGAAATTGAAGGCGGCGACGATCAGCGTCTTGGAATCGAAGCCCGACAGCACCAGGGCGAAGAGGAAATAATTCCAGGAGAAGACGAAGCCGAGAATGGTGGCGACGACGAGCCCCGGCCGCACCAGCGGCAGAGCGATGCGCCAGAACATGCGGCCGGGCGAGCAGCCGTCGATGCGCGCCGCCTCGAGAATGTCGCGCGGCAGCCCGTCGAAATACGGCAGCATCACCCAGAGGATGAGCGGCATGGTGATGACCGCATGGGTGAGGACGAGCACGGTATGGCTGCCGACGAGGCCGAGCGCGGTGAAGGCGATGTACCAGGGCAGGAGGAAGAGCGTGCCCGGCGCCATGCGCGCCGCCAAGGTCAGCGTCGCGGGCCAGGTGATCGCCTCGTAGGAGATCGCGAACGCCGCCGGCACGCCCAGCAGCAGCCCGAGCGCGGTCGAGCCGCCGGCGACGATGAGGCTGTTGAGCGCGTATTGGCCGAAGGGCGTGGTCTCGAACAGCGTCGCGTAGTTCTCGAGCGTGGGCGTGAAGAAGAGCTGCGGCGGATAGGCGGTGACCGCGGTCGGCGCCTTGAAGCTCGCCTCGACCATCCAGGCGATCGGCGCCAGGACAATGAGGCAGACCAGCGCGTATTGGAAATAGAGGCTCGCCGACGGGCGGCGGCGGATATAGGGGCCGAGGCTCATGGGAGGCTCCGGCGCATGCGCATCAGCCCCAGCACGACGCCGGCGACGAGCGCCATCAGCGCGATCATGATGGCGCTGGCATAGCCGATGTCGAAGAACTCGAAGCCGCGGCGATAGGCGTAGATGTTGAGCGTGGTGGAGGCGTTGCCGGGCCCGCCCTGGGTGGTGATGTAGATGATGTCGAAGAAGCGCAGGAGATCGACGCTGCGCAGGATCGCCGCGGTCATCAGCGTCGGGCGCAGCAGCGGCAGGGTGACGTAGAAGAACGCCTGCCGCGAGGTCGCGCCGTCGATGTAGGCGGCCTCGAACGGTTCCGCCGGCAGCGCCTGCAGCCCGCCGAGGACGATGAGCGCGACGAAGGGGGTCCATTGCCAGGTGTCGATCATCGCGACCACCGGGATGACGAGGCCGGGCGAGGCCAGCCACTGGCTCGGCGGCAGGCCGAGCAGCCCCAGCAGGTAGTTCGCCGCGCCCAGCGACGGGTCGAGAATGACCAGCCACATCATGCCGACGACGACCGCGGGCATCATGAAGGGCGACATCAGGATGGTGCGCACCAGCGTCTGCCCGCCGAGGCGCTGGTTCAGCAGCAGCCCGACATAGGTGCCGAGCGGCAGCTGCAGCGCGAGCGACAGGAAATAGAGTGCGAAGGTGGCGAAGAGTCCGGTCCAGAAGACGTCGTCATGGAGCAGCGCCGCGTAGTTCGCAGCGAAATTGAAGTGCGGCGCATGCCCGAACTGGTAATCGTTGAGGCTGAGCCACAGGGTGTAGCCGATCGGGAAGACGACGAGCGCGAAGGTGAAGACGAGCGCCGGCAGCATGAGCCAATGCGCCGAGCCCGCGATCCGCTCGAGGCGGTGCGTCTTTCTGGCCGCGCGGACCGCGCCTAACGCCGCGCTCGTTCCCATCAGTGGTGTTGCTCGCGCGTGACCAGCGCGTCGATCTGCTTGTCGGCCGCGGCGCAGGCCTCTGCGGCGCTCGCCTGGCCCAGGATCATCTGCTGCACCTCGTCGCCGAGAATGTCCCGCGCTTCCGGCTGCTGCTCGATCGGCGGCCCGACCTCGCTGGTCCCCGTGCGCGCCATGACATCGAGGCTCTTCGCCCATTCCTGCCGCACCGGCTCGGCGGCGAGCCAGGCCTTGTATTGGGCGCTGTTGGCGATCGCGACGCGCGGCGGCGCGATGCCGTCGAGCGCCAGCGCCGTCTGCATCGCCGGGCTCGTCGCCCATTGGATGAAGTACCAGGCGGGATCCTTGTGCCCGGAGAAGGCCGACATCGAGAGGCCCCAGCCGATCACCGTCGGACGGCTGACGCCGCCCGGGCCCGGCGGCAGCAAGGCCACCGCCGAATCCTTGAGGCGCCCGGGGAACTGCATGATCGGTCCGAACTCGTTGCTCGACTCATAGGCCATCGCCGCGCGGCCCTGGCCGTACATCTCGCGGATCTGCAGGAAGCTGTAATTCACCACCCCCGGAGGGCCGTAATCCTTCAAGAGGTCGGCGTAGAGCTGCAGCGCCTTCGTGCCGGCGGGCGAGCACAGGTTCGACTTGCCCGAGACGTCGAAATAGTCGCCGCCGAGATTGTGGAGGAAGTTGCTGAAGGTGTAGGCGAGGGCGCCCTTGGCGCCGCGGGTGACGAAGGGCGTGATGTCGGGGTCGCAGGCCTTGAGCTTCGCCGCGACTTGCGGCAGCTCTTCGAGCGATGTCGGCAGCGCCAGCTTGCAGAGCGCGAAGATGTCATTCCGGATATAGAGGACGGGCCCCTCGATGTTGAGCGGAATGCCGTCGAGCTTGCCGCTGAACTCCTCCGCCTTGAGCAGGGCGGGGCTGAAATCCGTGGGGTTGTAGGATTTTGCCGTCAGCTTCGGATCATAGACCAGGGGCCTCAAATCGGTGTACCAGCCGGCATCGGCGAAGAGCAGGCCTTCGCGCGATTTCAGCGACATGAAGAGGTCGACATCGGCGCTGCGCGATTGCAGCACCGTCATCAGCCGGTCGCGCATCTGCGCTTCCTGGAAGGTGTCGACGCGGAGTTTGATGCCGGTGAGCTTGGTGAACTGGTCGAGCCGCTTGAGGACGGCCTGCGCCCAGGGATGGTTGGAGGAGAGGAAGGTGATGGTCTGCCCGTCGAAGCGCTTCCAGTCGACGCTATCGCCGGCGGCGCGCGCCCCGCCCGCGGCCAGAGCCATCGCCAGGCCGGCCAGCAGCAACGCCCGGCTCCATCGCCTCGCCCCCGTCATGCGTTCCTCCCCGGTTTCTTGGAAAGCGCTTACCGAAAGCGCTTACATTTCGCCGGAAGCGCATGTCAAGACGTTGAGCTCGCTTGGGAATTCATCGACACTCGGCGCGGAAACGATTGTGCCCATAGCCGAGATTGGCGGCCCCGGGGAAGCGCGGCTCAGCCGCCTTCGGCGCGGATCCAGAGCTCGAGCAGCATGCGCAAGGCGGCGACGAAGGCGAGGGGCTGGTCGAGCATGACGTGGTGCTGCGCCTCGGGCACCTCGACGATCGGCGCGTCGGGGCCCATGAGCGAAGACATGTAGGCGGCGGTGGCGCGCGAGACGAGGGCGCTCTTCTCGCCGAAGATCAGCGCGGCGCGACAGCGCACTTCCTGAAGATACTCGCGGAAGGGCTCGCCGAAGCGGCGCGTTCCCATCGCCGCGCCGTCGAACTTCCAGGTCCAGCCGCCATCGACGGGCATCAGCGAATGCCGGGCGATGAACTCGACGATGAAGTCATTGTCGCAGCTCTGCGGCGGCATCAGGCGGAAGCGCGCGAGCGCCGCGTCGAAGCTGTCATAGATCTTCTTGTTGGTCCATTTCGGCGGCACGGTCGGCCGCTGCGCCTCTTCCTCGGGCGAGCGGATGGGCGAATCGACGATGACCGCGCCGCCCAGCTCCGCGCCGAAGGCGGCGCCGAACTTCATCGTCATGAAGCCGCCGAAACTGTGGCCGATGACGAAGGGCCGCTCGCCGAGGCCGGCATCGGCGATGACCGCGCGCATCTCGCGGGCGCGCAGCTCGGCGCTGTAGCTCTCGCGCCGGCCGCTGTCGCCCATGCCCGAGAGGTCGATGGCGGCGACGCGGAAGTGGCGCTGGAAGTAGGGGGTGATGAAGCTCCACCAGTTGGCGTGCGCGCCGCCGCCATGGACGAAGAGCAGGCCGCGCCGCCGCTTGGCCGCGGGATCGGCCGGCCACAGGAAGTAATGGACGGGGCAGCCCTCGACGGCAACGACGCGCGACTGCTTCGGCGTGGATATCGCCTCACGGAACCAGTCGGGAGCGGGAGCGCGGAGCGCAAGAAGGTCGGCAGGGATCGACGGATCGTTCACAAGATCTCCTTCACTACGGCGCGTCACCCGCGGGACAACGTAGGAAGCGACCGCGCCTCCGGCAAGGACGACGCTTGGCCGCAACGGCTCTCTTTTCTAAGCTTGCCGGCGATGGACCCGATCCTCCGCTCCTTCGAGCCCGATGCGGAAGGCCCGCTCAAGGGCATCCGTGCCCTGGACCTGTCGCGCCTCGTCGCGGGCAACATGCTGAGCCTGCAGCTCGCCGATTACGGCGCCGAGGTGATCAAGGTCGAAGACCCCGAGCGCGGCGATCCCTTGCGCGACTGGCGCGTCAACGGCGTCAGCATCCACTGGAAGGTCTATGCCCGGAACAAGAAGAGCCTGGCGCTGGCGCTGCGCGCGCCCGAGGGACTTCGCCTCCTCGCGCGGCTGATCGACCGGGCGGACGTGCTGATCGAGAATTTCCGCCCCGGCACGCTCGAGGCGATGGGCCTCGCGCCGGCGAGCCTGCAGGAGCGCAACCCCGGCCTCATCATCGTCCGCGTCTCCGGCTGGGGGCAGGACGGGCCCTATCGCGAGCGGCCGGGCTTTGGCTCGCTGGTCGAGGGCATGTCGGGCTTCGCCGCCAAGAACGGCTTTGCCGACCGCCCGCCGGTGCTGCCGCCGTTGGCGCTCGCCGACATGATCGCCGGGCTCTACGGCATGTCGGCGGTGCTGCTGGCGCTGCGGCATCGCGAGGTGAAGGGCGGCAAGGGCCAGGTGATCGATCTGCCGCTGCTCGATCCCATCGTGTCGGTTCTGGGGCCCGACGCCGCCGAGTACCAGCTCACGGGCAAGGTCAAGCCGCGCACCGGCAGCCGCTCCGCCACCACCGCGCCGCGCAACGCGTTCCGCACCCGCGACGGCCGCTACATCGCCATCTCCGCCTCGATCCAGGCGATGGCCGAGCGGCTGCTCCGCGCCATCGGCCGCGCCGACATGATCGAGGATCCGCGCTTTCGCACCAATGCCGACCGCGTGCGGAACGCCGAGGCCTGCGAAGCGCCGATCGCCGCCTTCATCGCCGCGCGCGACCTTGACGACAATCTCGCATTCTTCGAGCAGGCGGAAGTGACGGCAGCCCCGGTCTATGACATCGATCAGTTCCTCGCCGATCCCCATGTGCGGGCGCGCGGGATCGTCGTCGAGCTGCCGGACGAGGAGCTGGGGAGGGTCCCGATGCACGCGGTGGTGCCGCGGCTCTCGGAAACTCCCGGCCATATCAGGACGCCGGCGCCGGCGCTCGGCGAGCATACGCGCGCCCTCCTCGAAGAGATCGGCTGTCCCGCGGCGGAGATCGAGACGCTGGCGCGCGCGGGCGCCATCCGCCTCGGCGCGCGCGGCGGAAAGGAGGCGGAATGATGAGCGAAGCGGCGCCGCCGGTCTGGCGCTCGATGCTGTTCGTGCCGGTGACGGTGCCGAAATTCGTCAGCCGTGCCGCCGAGCGCGAGGCCGATGCGATCATCCTCGATCTCGAGGACAGCGTGCCGCTCGCCGAGAAGCCGCGCGGGCGCGAGCTGGTGCAGGAGGCGGCGGCGACGGTGGCGCGGAAGGGCGCCGACGTCGTGGTGCGCATCAACCGGCCCTGGCGAATGGCGCTGCGCGATATCGAGGCGGCGGTCTCGCCGCGAGTCCAGGCGCTGATGCTGACCAAGGTCGACAGCGCCGAGCATGTGCGCATGGTGGCAGAGGTGGTGGGCGAGCTCGAGGCCGAGCGCGGCATGGCGCCGGGCGCGACGGCGCTGGTGGCGCTGATCGAGACGGCCGCCGCCTTCTTCCGCATGGCGGAGATCGCGCGTGCCCATCCGCGCCTCGTCGCGATGACGCTCGGCGCCGAAGACTTCGCGCTGTCGGTCGGCATGCTGCCCGAGGCCGAAGGCCTGCTTTATCCCAAGCAGCAGATGATCATCGCCGCGCGCGCCGCCGGCATCCTGCCGCTGGGCTTCATCGGCACGGTCGCCGATTTTCGCGATCTCGACGCCTTCCGCGCGACCATTCGCCGCTCGCGCCGACTCGGCTTTGCCGGCGCCTCCTGCATCCATCCGGCGCAAGTGCCGATCCTAAATGAGGAGTACCGCCCCTCGGGCGAAGAGGTGGCCGCGGCCGAGCGCGTCCTGGCCGCCTATGACGGCGCCGTCGCCGCCGGCATCGGCGCGATCGAGCTCGACGGCAAGATGATCGATGTTCCGGTGGTGGAACGGGCGCGGCTGCGGCTGGCGCAGCACCGGGCGATCCTGGCGCGCGAGGCGCGGCGCAGCGGCTAGCGGGCGCCCTCGTTCCTCGAATTGGCGCTTTCCGGCGTCTATCATCCCCGGCGCGGCCGGAGCCTCTTGAACCCGGGCGCAAACTGGTTTACATACGCTGTCGTAAACAGGTTTACAGGCGACCAGGTGCCGTATGCCGCAGTCCGCACTGCTTTCGCGCCAAGCCGCATACCAGCGCCGGCGGCGCGCCAAACAGCGTCCGGTGACGTTCTTCCCGGGCGATCGCGCACGTCTTGACCGGGCCGTCGAAGAAAGCGGCCTCGAGCAGCAGGCCTGGATGGCGCGCGCGGTAGAGGAGCGGATCGAGCGTCAGGCGAAACTGAAGGAGTTGCTGGGCGAGGCGGTATCCCGCTTCAAGGCCAAATGCTTTTGGAATGTCAACATCGATCGGCCATTGCGGCAACTGGTGCCGGAGGCGGTCACACGCCTCAAGAAATATGGCGGCATGGAGGGCATCAAGCTCGCGATCGCAATCGAAGCGCTCGCACCAGAAGACGTGAGATGGCGCTGACGAAACTGCAGACGCGGGTGCTGCGCGCGATCGCACAGAACCGCTCGCCGGACAGCCATGTCGCCGGAGGCACCGCTCTCACGGCGCGATCTCCGCGCATCTCGAAGGACATCGACATCTTCCACGACGCACAAGAAGGGGTGGAGCAAAGCGTGCGGCGGGATGTGGCATCTTTGGAGAAGGCGGGCCTCTCGCTGGAAGTGACGCCTCGAGGCAAGAGCTTCGTCGAAGGCGTCGTGAAGGATGAGCACGGAGACGAGGTCAAGATCGAGTGGGCCCAGGATTCAGCGGTCAGATTCTTCCCGGCGATCGCCGATGAGGTTTTTGGGTATCGGCTGCAGGAGCTCGATCTGGCGGTGAACAAGGTCCTCGCGATGGCCGGCCGGCGGGAGCCGCGGGACTATTACGATGTGGTGCGACTTCATCAGCAAGGGATCCCGCTCGCTGCGTTGGTGTGGGCGGCGCCGGCGAAGGATCCGGGGTTTACACCGGAGCTCCTGCTCGACGAGATCAACCGGAATTCCAACTATCCAGACGATCAGCTGCGCGCGGACATCGACGCGCCTGATCTGCCAAGCCCTCGCGAGCTTAAGCAAGTTCTGATCGACGCATCGCGTCAGGCGCGGGATCTGTTCGCGCGATTGCCCCTCGATCAGGTCGGCTACCTCTACCTCGATCGGAACGGCCGAGCGGTTTTGCCGGATCCTGAGGGCGTTCGAGAGGGCCGCCTGACCCTGCACGGCGCGGCACTTCGTGGTGCTTTGCCGCAATTGAGCCCGGGGCCGTCGGCCGCAGAGGCCAAGCCAGCGCCACGGCGTCGGCCGAGACCTTAGGCGTCATCGCGACGATATGCATAGGTGATAGGGTGAGCGCGCGGGGATAGGTTGCCGCCACGGCGCCTAGAGTGTGCCGTATATCCCGCACTCCCGGCGGCAGCAGACACAATAAGCTCACATCACAAGCCCGTATCATGAACGATCAGGAACCGCTGGCCGAGAGCTTCCTCTCGCGGGAAGAAACCGGCGCCGACGACGAGAGTTGCGCGCCGTCGCTGCAGCAGTCGCGGCCGCAGCCGGCTCCGGCGAATGATCGCGCCAGCGTCACGCCCGAGAGCAAGAGGAGTGATCGGCCGGATCTCTGGGCATGGCTGCTCTATGCCGCGATCATCGGCGGCCTCGGCCTCGTCTATTACTACAATGTCAGCGGCATCGGCCGGCGCGTGCTGTCGCTGCTTGGCGATCACCGGTCGTTGGCGCTGGCCATCTATCCCAGCGTGCTGTGGGTGGTGATGGGCATCCTGCTCGTCATCTTCCGCACCGTCCTCTGGATGTTCTATCGCCCGTTCCCGGCGGCCGATGTCGCGACAGCGCCACTGCTCACCGTCGTCATCCCGGCCTACAACGAGGGTGCCATGGTGCTGACCTCGATCCGATCGGTGGCCGAGGCGAACTATCCGCGGGACCGGCTCGAGATCGTGGTCGTCGACGACGGCAGCCGCGACGATACCTGGCGTTACATCGCCGAAGCCGCGGCCGCCTATCCGGAGCTGGTGACCGCGCTGCGCCAGGATCGCAACCGCGGCAAGCGGGCGGCGCTGGCGCTCGGCTTCGAGCGCGCCCGCGGCGAGGTCCTGGTGACGCTCGACAGCGACAGCGTCATCGAGCGCGACGCGCTGCTCGCCATCGCCGGCCCGTTCCGCGATCCGCGCGTCGGCGCCGTCGCCGGCAAGGTGCTGGTCTACAATCGTCGCGGGCTCATCCCGCGCATGCTGCATGTCCGCTTCATTCTCTCCTTCGACCTGCTGCGCTCGGTCGAGTCCGCCTATCGCAACGTCTTCTGCTGTCCCGGCGCGCTGACGGGACTGCGCGCCTCGGCGGTCAAAAGCGTGCTCGCCCGCTGGCGCCATCAGCGCTTCCTCGGCCGCGAATGCACCTTCGGCGAGGACCGCGCGCTGACCAATTTCCTGCTCGAGGAGGGCTACGACACGGTCTATCAGCGCAGCGCCGTGGTCCGCACCGTGGTGCCGCAGGTCTATTCGAAGCTGTGCAAGATGTTCATCCGCTGGGATCGCAGCTATGTGCGCGAGGAGATCCGCTTCGCGCGCATCGTCTGGAAGCGGCCGCTGCCGACGCGGCTGATCGCGCTCTATGACCGCTTCGTCACCAACCTGCGCTTCCCGGTCCAGTATTTCAGCCTGTTCCTGCTGCTCGACGTCGCCGGCCACGATCCGCGCGTGCTGGCGAGGATGCTGGCGGGGACGGCGCTCGTCTCGCTGGTCAACATGTTCTACTACCTGCGCAGCGAGCGCTCGTTCGATTTCTTCTATGGCGTCTTCTACACCTATTTTTACCTGTTCACCCTGTTCTGGATCTTCCCTTACGCCCTGCTGACGGTGCGCGCCCGTTCCTGGCTCACCCGCTGACGCGCAGCCCTGCCATGCCGAATAGCCTCTGGCCGCAATAGGGGTAATTGCGCATAACCCGTCGATGAGCGCCGTCACCGGGTCGGAGTTGCGCCGAGATGAGGGTATATGCACCTATCCGGGCGCCGATGGCGCGCGGGAGGAGGGGGTGAGCGAGGCGCTCGAGGCAGCAGAGAGCCGGCCGAGCGCGCCGATGGCGGCCCTGTCGCGCACGCGCCTCATGCTCGAGGCGCCGATCGTGCCGACCTTGCTGCGCCTGGCCTGGCCGAACGTGGCGGTGATGCTCGCCCAAGCCGCGGTCGGACTGATCGAGGCCTATTTCGTCGGCTGGCTCGGCACCGATGCGCTCGCCGGCGTCGCCCTGGTCTTCCCGGTGCTGATGCTGATGCAGATGATGTCGGGCGGCGCGATCGGCGGCGGCATCGCCTCGGCGATCGCCCGCGCGCTCGGCGGCAACCGGCGCGAGGAGGCCGACCTCCTGGTCATGCAGTCGCTGCTGATCGCGGTCGTGCTCGGCGTCCTCTTCGGCGGAGCGGCGCTCGCCTTCGGTCCCGCGCTTTACCGCGCCATGGGCGGCGGCGACGCGCCGGTGCTGGCGGCGGCGCTGCTCTATTCCAACACGCTGTTTCTTGGCGCGCCGCTGCTCTGGCTGCTCAATTGCCTTGCCAGCGTCATCCGCGGCACCGGCAACATGCTCGTCCCGGCGCTGGTCACCTGCGCGGGAACCTTGGCCCTCCTCGTCCTGTCGCCGGCACTGATCGTCGGCTGGCCGCCCTTTCCCCGGCTCGAAGTGGCGGGCGGCGCGGTGGCGGTGCTGATCACCTATGGCGCGGGCAGCCTTGCGCTCGCCCTTTACATTGCCGCCGGGCGCAGCCTGGTGCGCTTCCGCTGGCACCTGTTGCGGCCGCGCTGGCGCGCCATCGCCGAGATCCTTCGTGTCGGCGGCATTGCTGCCCTCAACACGGTGCTGACCAATCTCACCATCGTGCTGGTCACCGCCATGATCGGGCGCTTCGGCGCAGCGGCGATCGCCGGCTACGGCATCGGCTCGCGGCTCGAATACCTGCTGATCCCGCTGGTCTTCGGGCTCGGCGCGCCGCTGGTCGCCATGGTGGGCACCAATATCGGCGCCGGCCAGGTCGCGCGGGCGCAGCGCATCGCCTGGACGGGCGCGGCCATTGCCTTTGCCATGACCGAGGCGATCGGCCTCGGCGCCGCGATGTTTCCCGCGGCCTGGATCGGCCTCTTCGACCGCTCGCCGGAGGCGATCGCCATGGGCACGCTCTATCTCCACCGCGTCGCCCCGCTTTATGGCGCCTTCGGCGGCGGCATGGCGCTCTACTTCAGCTCGCAGGGCGCCGGGCGGATGGCCTGGCCGCTGGCGGCAGGCGTGCTGCGCATCGTGTTGGCCGCGGGCGGCGGCTGGGTGGCGTTCCGGCTGCTCGGCGCCGGCCCCGCCGGACTCTTCGTGATGGTGGGCGCGGGGCTGCTGGTCTTCGGCGCAACGATTGCCGCGGCGCTGGCCCGCGGCGCCTGGGGTGGCCGGGCTTAGGTCGGCTCGCTCGCGGAAGGGTGCGCGACCTTGTAATGCCGTGCGAACTCGTCGAACGCGGAGAGAACGGCCCGCGCTTCAGGTTCGACGATCGCAATCTCCGGATCCTGCCCGGCGAATTGCTTGACCGCGTCGATCGAGTCCCAGAGGGTCAGAGCGAGGAACTCCACGCCTCCCTCCGCCTCGCGCCGCAGCAGATAGGCGCCACGGCACCCTGCGATGCCACTCAGCTCAGGCGCCACTTTCCGTCGTGAAGTGGTGATCATAGGCCGCGGCATTTGCGGTGGTGGCTGTTCCGCGCCAGATACGTGCGATCACATCGACCTCCGGAACCGATGAAAGCTCCCGCCGACGCAAGCCGCCGGCGGCGCGCTCGCACGCCAAGGTAAGGGAAGCGCGCGCGCCGGTCTTGAAGAAAAATTGCAAATCCGGCGCCGCCGCGGCGCCGCGCGCCGGCGCCCGCCCTCGACATGACCTCAGAGGTAATTGACGTCGCAGCTCCGGACGGCCGGAATGAGCCGCCGCAACCGGAGTCAATTCGATGGACAGATCGGAGTCCGCGGGATCACGCTCGGCAGCGACGGCTGCCGATGCGCCTTCGACCATCGCCGTCGTCGGCGTCGGCAGCATCGGCGGAATCGTCGCGGCGTGCCTGACGCACGACACCCGGTACAAGGTCGTCGCCTGCGCCAGACGCCCCCTCGATCATCTCGCGCTCGAACGGCCGGAGGAAACCGTCGAGGTTGCGCTCCACACCGTGACGGACCCCACAGAAGCGGAGCCCGTCGATTGGGTACTCCTCTGCACCAAAACGCACGCGACGGCTTCGGCGGCGCCGTGGCTGAGGCGGCTCTGCCGGCCCTCGACCCATGTAGTCGTGTTGCAGAACGGCATCGATCACGTCGCGCGCGTCTCCCCGTTTGTTGCCGGGGCGACGGTGGTGCCGGCCATCGTTTATTTCAACGGCGAGCGCGTTGCTGGGGATCGCGTCCGGCTCCGCCGCACCCCGGAGCGTGATCTCGCGGTGCCGGACGGTGCGGCAGGCCGGGCCTTTGCGCACCTGCTGGAGGCGACACCGTTGCGCGTGTCGCTGAGCGCGGACTTCACCACGCTGCTCTGGCGCAAGTTGCTGCTCAACGCCACGGCGAACCCGATCACCGCGCTGACCCGCCAGCGCCAGTCGGTGCTGCGCCGCGACGACATGCGGGCACTTTGCCTTGCCATTCTCGGCGAGGCGACGGCGATCGCTCGTGCCGATGGCGCGCAACTTGCCGACGATGAGGCCGAGCGGGTGATGTCGACGCTGCTCACCTATCCGGCCGAGGCGGGAACCTCCATGTACTTCGACTGCCTCGCCGGACGTCCGCTCGAAGTCGAGGCGCTGACCGGAGCCATTGTGGCGGGCGGCGAGCGTCACGGGATAGCGACGCCCATCAATCGCACGCTCCTGGTCGTCCTGCGAGCGATCAGCGACGCTGCCGAAATCCTCAGGGCGTCGCTCTGAGGCTGCCAAGCGTGTAGAGCTCGGCCGGCTCGGCAAAGCCTTTCAGCTGGTGAGGTCCGAGCGGCATGACAAGCGTCGGGTCGAGCAGCCGCGCAAACCGCTCCGACATCAAGAGCGACTGGCCGGTGGTGCTGCAGATCCCTTGCAATCGGCTCACCAAATTCACGTCCGGACCGATCAAGGTGAAATCGAGCCGGTGGCCATAGCCGATGTTGCCGTAACTTGCCTTGCCATAGTGGAGCGCAACGCCCGCGCGAAGCTCGGCATCGGGTATGGCAAGCTTCTGCAGGCTCTCGAGCGCGGTCAGGGCGCCCCGCAGAGCGGCGCTGCATGCGCCAGGCGCGTCCTCGCGATGGAAGAAGGCGAGCACCGCGTCACCCATGAACTTGATCACTTCTCCGCCCGCCTCACTGACGGCCGGCACGACGCAGTCGAAGTAGGTATTGAGCAGGTGAACGACGCGTTCGCTCGGAAGGCGATTGGACAGTTCGGTGAAGCCCCGCAAATCGCAAAGCATCAGCGCCGCTTCGAGTGTCTCGACCTGGCCACGACGAATCCGACCCTCCAGAACGCGTCGCGCCGTCACCTCGCCGACATAAGTGTCCAGGAGCGTCTGCTCGGCGCTCCGCAACGTGCGAAGCTCACAGGCATTGCGCAGCGCCGGGGAGATTCGAGCGAAGCCGGCACGTTCGGCAGCGGTGAAGCCACTGTTGCGTGTCGTGGCGAAGGACACTGCGCTTGGCAATGCGCCCGCATTGCGCAACGGTAGAATGACCATTTCCACGAGCTGGCGGCCTTCGAAAATGTCAATATGAGTCCAGGCCGCGTCGTTCCAATCATTGACGCGCAGGACAAGCGGTTTCTGCGTCTCGAACACGCGTCGGATTGGATTGTTGATGAAGGCGACCGAGAGCTCTACGCCATGCTGCCTGTCAATGATCTGCACCGGTCCGTCCGGCGTCCATGCGATCGTGCGACCGAGAATCTCAGGATGGAGCGCACGCAAATAGAGTCCGAGGTGGTCGAGCGGCAGGCCGATTGCTCTGAGACGGCGTCCGAGTTCAGTGGCCAACCCGGCACCGTCGAGCTCATGACATTCGTCTCCCGCGAGCCAGTCGATGATTTCGGACATCGCCGGCATCAGCGTCCGGCGGTCGTCTTCGATCAATCCTTCCGCATCCTTCGACACGATCATCGTTGACCATCCTCATTGCCGCCCCGTCGGTCAGGGTCGCGCTGCAGTACTTTAATGTGCGGCGCCGGCGGAGGCAGAGCCCTTTTTCATCATCACGACCGGCAGAATGGCGGCAACCAGGACGACCCCGAGCAGGGCGAAGCAGTCGGCATAGCCCATGATCGTCGCCTGCGCGCGGATCGTGTCGCCGACAGCGACAAGGGCACGGTGCCAAGCCTCTGCCGCGCTCGAGAGGCCGCGCGCCATGAAATGCTGCTGCAATTCGGCGAGGCGATCGCGGGTCGCCGGATCGAGCAAAGACACCTGCCCGTTGATGATGAAAGAGTGGAACTGCTCGCGCTTGGTAAAGAAGGTCTCGATCGCAGCGGTACCGATCGCCCCGCCGAGATTGCGCATCATGTTGAACATACCGGAAGCGGCGCCCGCCTCGCTCCGCGCGATCTCGACCATGGCGATCGCGGAGAGAGGGGTCATGACGAGCGCTTGCCCGACCGCCCGGATGATATCCGGCCAGAACAGCTGCGGCCCCGCATAGTTCAGGTCGAGGTGGAGGTTCATGAAGCAGCTGGCCGCGAATATGGCGAGGCCGAGCACGACAAGCCGGCGGGCGCTGACGCGTTTCATCATCAGCGGCACCAGCGGGATGACCAACAGTTGCGGCAGTCCGGTCCACGCCATGACCTCGCCGCTCTGCTCGGCATCGAACCCTTGAGTGTTGGCGAGATATTGGGGCAACAGATAGGCCGAGGCGTAGAGGGCGAAGCCGAGCAGAAAGTTTCCAAGCGTGCCCAAGCCGAAATTGCGCCGTGCGAGCAACCGGAAATCGACGACCGGCTGCGCCGCAAAGAACTCGAGCACGACGAAGGCGCCGAGCGTGATTGCCGCGACCAGGCTCAGCTTGACGATAAAGGGCGAGCCGAACCAGTCGTAGACGTTGCCGTCGTCCAGTACCGTCTGCAGCGCGGCGAGACCGACCGCCATCAGCGCGATGCCAAGCCAGTCGCCCTGACGCAGAAGGCGGAGATCCATCGACGTCTTGGGCAAGGCGTACCAGAGCGCTCCCAGCATCAGCGCACCCGGTGCAAGATTGACGTAAAATACCCAGGGCCAGCCGTAGGTGTCGTTCAGATAGCCGCCGATCGTCGGGCCGATCGCAGGCGCGAAGGTGGCGGTAATGGCAAAGCCGGCAAGTCCAATCGCGTGCTTCGACGGCGGCAGCATCGACAGGATGATGGTGAAGGCGAGAGGAATGAGAACGCCGCCGGTGAACCCTTGCAGCGCGCGGAACACGATCATCTCGCTGAGGCTGTGCGCATGCCCGCAGAGCACCGAGAACATCAGGAACAGCGCCGTGTTGACCAGCAGATAGCGGCGCAAGGAAAACACCCGCGAGAGGAAGTCGGTCAGCGGGACGACGATGATCTCGCCGATCAGATAAGCGGTCGAGATCCAGGTGCCGTAAACGCCGCCGGTGCTGATGCCGCCCTCGATATAGGGCAGGGCGGTATTGGTGATCTGGATGTTGAGCACCGCCAAGAAAGCGCCGAGCAATGCGCCGCCGACAGCGATCCAGGTCTTCAGCGCGATCGCGGGCTCTCCGCCGCGCTCGCCGCCGAGGCTGGTCACGGTGCCCTCCTGGACGAGGTCGCGTTCGCGTCCGGCTTCGTGTCGATCGTCGGCTCGACCGACATTCCCGGGCGCAGGACGCCCGCCAGCGGATCTCCGGCGTTGACGTCGATCTTGACCGGGATGCGCTGCACGATCTTGGTGAAGTTGCCGGT
>DASQSR010000156.1:0-8898 GCA_035642295.1 Allostellaceae bacterium
ATGGCAAAGCGCAGACCCTCGTCCATGGCGATGGGCGCGATCAGCTCCACCTCCATCTGCACGTTGTCCCCCGGCATCACCATCTCCGTGCCTTCCTTCAGCTTCACCGTCCCGGTCACGTCCGTCGTCCGGAAATAGAACTGCGGCCGGTAATTGGTGAAGAACGGCGTGTGCCGGCCCCCTTCCTCCTTGGTCAGGATGTAGGCTTCCGCCTGGAAGTTGGTGTGCGGCGTGATCGAGCCCGGCGCCGCCAGAACCTGACCCCGCTCCACCTCTTCCCGCTTCGTGCCGCGCAGCAGCGCCCCGATATTGTCCCCCGCCTCGCCGCTGTCCAGCAGCTTGCGGAACATCTCAACACCGGTCACCACCGTCTTCGTCGTCGGCCGCAAACCCACGATCTCGATCTCGTCCCCCACCTTCACAATGCCCCGCTCCACCCGGCCCGTCACCACCGTGCCGCGGCCCGAGATCGAGAACACGTCCTCGATCGGCATCAGGAACGGCTTGTCCTTCGCCCGCGTCGGCTGCGGAATGTACTCATCCACCGCCGCCATCAGCTTCAGGATCGCGTCGTGACCCTGCTCCTTGCTCTTGTCCTCCAGCGCCATCAGCGCCGAGCCCCGGATGATCGGGATCTTGTCCCCGGGGAACTGATACGACGACAGCAGCTCCCGAACCTCCAGCTCGACCAGGTCCAGAAGCTCGGGATCGTCCACCATGTCAACCTTGTTCAGGAACACCACGACCGCCGGAACGCCCACCTGCCGCGCCAGCAGAATGTGCTCGCGCGTCTGCGGCATCGGACCGTCCGCCGCCGACACCACCAGGATCGCGCCGTCCATCTGCGCCGCGCCCGTGATCATGTTCTTCACGTAGTCCGCATGGCCAGGGCAGTCGACATGCGCGTAGTGACGCTTCTGCGTCTCGTACTCAACATGCGCCGTCGAGATCGTGATCCCCCGAGCCCGCTCCTCAGGAGCCTTGTCGATCTGGTCGTACGCCGTGTACGTCGCCCCGCCCGTCTCCGCCAGAACCTTCGTGATCGCAGCCGTCAGCGACGTCTTCCCGTGATCCACGTGACCGATCGTCCCCACATTGCAATGCGGCTTCGTCCGCTCGAATTTCGCCTTCGCCATGGTCCGGGTTCCTGTTCCTAGAGTCCGTCAGTCCGGGCGCGGCGTTGGAGCGGGTGATGGGAATCGAACCCACGTAGCCAGCTTGGAAGGCTGGAGCTCTACCATTGAGCTACACCCGCCCTGGGACCCGCCCTCGATCGCGCCTTTACCGCCGCTGCTGCCGAAGCTCGCTCCCGTCGACCAAGCGATTGGTGGAGGGGGAAGGATTCGAACCTTCGAAGACCGAAGTCGGCAGATTTACAGTCTGCTGCCTTTGACCGCTCGGCAACCCCTCCGCGATCGCTTGCCGCCCGGGGCAGCGGATGGCGGGTATTAAGGTCTTCGCTCAGTTTTGTCAACGGTTACGGGACCCGGCGGTGCCGGTTTTTCGCCTCTCCGACTAGGCGCTCCTGCGCTTGCCCTCGTCCCGTGCTAAAGCTTGCCCCATGTCCCGACGCCCCACTCACCGCCGCCCCGAGCGCTTCGGCCCGCGCCCCGCGCCGGCGGGCGCCGGCCCCGCTCCGGCACAGCCGCGCGATCCCGGGCCCTGGCTCTATGGCCGCCATGCCGTCGCCGCAGCGCTCGCCAACCCCGCCCGCCGGGTGCGGCGCCTCATAGCGCTCGCCGAGACCGCGGCCGAGCTCGAGGCGCTTGCCGCCGCCGCCGCGGCGCTCCCGGCGACGGTGCCCGAAGTGCTCGACCGGCGCGACTTCGAGCAGCTCCTGCCGCAGGGCGCGGTGCATCAGGGCATGGCGCTCGCCGCCGAGGCTTTGCCGGCGCGCGATCTCGACGACGTGCTCGACGGCATTTCCGACGCGGCGCCGCCGCACCTCATCGTGCTGCTCGACCAGGTGAGCGATCCCCACAATGTCGGCGCCATCCTGCGCTCGGCCGCCGCTTTCGCCGCCCGGGCGGTGGTGATGCCGGAGCATGGCGCGCCGCCAGTGACCGGCGCGCTCGCCAAGGCCGCGTCCGGCGCGCTCGAAGCGGTGCCGCTCATCCGTGTGACCAACCTCGCGCGCACGCTCGACCGGCTGAAGGAGGCGGGCTTCTGGTGCGTCGGGCTCGAGGAAGGGGCGGCCCGGACGCTGGCCGAGACCGATCCCGGCGAGCGCGTCGCGCTGGTGCTCGGCGCCGAGGGCAGCGGGCTCCGGCGGCTGACGCGCGAGCGCTGCGATCTCCTGGCGCGGCTGCCGACGCGGGGCGAGCCCGCCTCACTCAACGTTTCCAACGCCGCGGCGATCGCGCTCTACGAGCTGTCGCGGCGCGGCGCCCCATGAGCGATGTCTGCGCCATCGCGCGCTGGGTCGCCGCGGCGATCATGCCGACACCGGACGGACGCTATCTCATGCAGCTGCGCGATCCCATCCCCACCATCCTGCTGCCGGACCATTGGGCCTTCTTCGGCGGCAGCATCGACCCCGGCGAGACCGCCGAAGCGGCGCTCCGGCGCGAGCTGATGGAAGAACTCGAATACCGCGCCGGCACGGTCGAGTTCTTCAGCGAGCTGCTGATCCGCCTGCCCTTGCCGACGCCGCGCACCGACCGCATGAGCTTCTTCGTCGCGCCGATCGAGGCGCCGGAGGTGGCGGCGATGGTGCAGCATGAGGGTGCCGATCGCCGGCTCTTCACCGCCGAAGCGCTGGCCGCCGAGCCGCGCGTCGCGCCCTGGGATCTCGCCATGGTGCTGATGCATAGGCGCCGCAGCGCGCTGTTCGCGTCGCCGCCGGCGACATCCTAGCGGGCCCGCTGCGACGGTGGACGGAGGGCGGGGATCGCGGCTAAAACTCGGGCGTCATACCGCCGCCGCGCCTCGATGCCGGGTTAGCTCAGCGGTAGAGCAGCGGTTTTGTAAACCGAAGGTCGGGGGTTCGATCCCCTCACCCGGCACCAGCGCAAAATGATCGCGGGTCCGCTGCGACAGTGGGCCGCAATGCCGCGGTGCAGCATAATTCCAATCTTCAGGGTATGACGACCATCCGCACACAAAAGTTTGGCGCCGAGGAGGAGCCTGTTCGGGCGTTGCACGAGGAGAAATGTTTTGATCGAGTCCACAAGTCCGTCACTGCTCTTTCTGGCGATCGCTTTCGGCGCCAGTTTCATCGCGGCGATTATCATGCCGGTGGTCGTCGGCCTCGGCACGCGCCGCGTGCGCCTGCCGCTCTGGAGTAACCGGGTCGAGGAAGCGTCGCAGGACGGTCACGACTGACCCCCCCCCCGCGGGCGGCTCTCCGCCCGCAGTCTCTCTCTCGAGAAAGCAAGTCGATGGCGGTGCCGATCCCCGGCACCCGCCACGCAAACGTCCCCGGACCCGGCAACCGCAGCGCGCCCGCCGCGCGCGGCTGTCCACGCGCGCCGCGCGCAAAAATCCTGCTTTATTTTGCGGAACCACAGCTCGCGCCTTTCCTGACCCAGCCCTACCATCAGGAGCCGAGGACCCTGCGGGGCTTTCTTCGGTCCGGTAGCATCGATCTCCGAACACCTCCTCTAAGGGGTCGGCGCGCGACTCATCTCTTCGATCGCGGCGATGATGCGCAGCCAGGTATCGGAGGCGAGCATGTCCTCCCGCGCGCGGCTTTCGCGCACCTTGGCGCGGGCTTCGGCCAGTGCCGCTTCGCCAAGGCGCTCGATCAGTCGGCGCGCCTCGCGACGGACATAGAATTCGGACATGTGCATGACAAAGCGCCTCCCGCCGCCGATCGCCTCGGACAAACGCTGCGGGCGCCGAGATCGCAGATGACAATTTGCGGACGGTCTTTTTGCGCCCAACTTTGGGAAATGCGGTACACTCGTCCGTGTCCGATGGCGGATCGGGCCGGCATTGCTCATGACCGAAGGCATCGAGCATCGGGGACACACGATCGTCCTGCTGCAGCGCGCGACGGGATGGCGCGTCTATATCCGTCCGCCCGACGCGCCGATGCGCCGCTCGGAATTTCCGCCGGCGCTGACGCGCGAGCAGGTGATCGCCGAGGCGACGCGCCTTGTCGATGAAGCCGCCGAAGCCGCGCGCTCTACACGCAAGCGGCAATAGGTGGGCGCCGCGCCGAAGCCGCGGGTTGTGTCAAAAGACAGCCCTCGCGCAGTAGTGATGGGCAGCGATCACCGTCCTGCAATAATGATGTCGCTACGATCGGCACGCGTGATCGGAGCCGCCAAGGAGGGTCGCATGCCTCAGTATCGCTGCTATCTCCTCGATGGAAGCGGCAGGATTGTGGCCGCGGAGGAAATCGCCCTCGCCACTACGGGCGAAGCGCTCGAATTCGCCCGTGAGCTCTGCGCAGCGCGCCTGTCTTATGCCTTCGAGCTCTGGGAGGGGCGCGAGCGCATCTTCAAGGAGACGCGGGCCGCCGCCTGCGCCTGAGCGCGTCTAGGCAGCGGTTTCGGCACGCCGCAACAAACCGCGGACCCGGCGATAGGCATCGTCGATCGGCGGCAAGGCCTGCGGGCGGTTGCTCGCCTCGAGCGCGCGCCGGTGCCGTGCCCATTCCCGCACATACGCCGCCAGCGGCGGGTCGGCGAGGATAGCCGCGACGACCCGCCCTTCGGTGCCCGGCGGCGGCGCCGTGTTCTCCGCCGTTTCGGCCTTGTGGACTTCCTCCACATAGCTCATCGCCTCGACGATAAGCTCGGGATCGGCATCGACCCGGGTCACGGCGTGCGCCGCCCGATGCCACGGCATCGCGGCGGTTTCCGCCGCATCGGCCATGCTGACTGATTAAGAAGAGCCGGATTCACGCTCTGCATGGAGTGGCCGGCCGATTCCATGCAGACCGATCCGGCTCTAAAGTGAGCCGCTCCGCGTATTGCAGGAACATCCCATGCGCCAAGTCCTTGCCCTGCTCCTCGTCGCCGGCCTCCTCGGCGGCTGCGGCCAAACCAGCGTCAATCAGCTCGACGACGACACGGTCGAGATCATGCCCAGCGCCGATGGAAACGCGGATTTCATTGCCTTGTTCCTGAACCGCCAGACCTTTCTCTACAACGGCGACCTGCCGGCCGACCGGCAGCACATCATCGCTTCGCGCCTCAAGACCGCCGGCTGCCGCGATCCGCGCATGCTGGGCGAGCGGGCCGAAGAGCAGGACGGAACCTGGTCCTTCGGCCGCAAGCGCATCATCTACTACAGCGCCTGGAAATGCGGCTGAGCCCGCTCGCCGCCGACAACGACGATCAGTCGAGCGCCCAGTTGTCGAGCGGGTAGCCGATGGCGATGCCGCCCGCGGCGCCGAGGGCGCAACCGAGGCCGGCGGCCGGCGGCAACGCGGCGAGCCCAATGCCGCCGCTGGCAAGCCCGAGCACCGCGGCAACGCCGGCTCCCGTGGCCGCCCCCGTGCCGCATCCCATCGCCGCTCCGGCGATGGTGTGGCGATTGCGCGATACCACAAGCCCGCCGCTGACCACCGCGGGCTCGACGTCGAGGCGGAGCTGATAGATCACATTACGGCCGGCGTGAACCGCGCTCGCAACGCCGCGGTGCAGCGCGTGGGCGCCGACGCTGCTGGCGATCGCCAGGGCCACCACGAACACGATCACCGGTGAATACCGTAGCTGGGTCCTCGCGAGGATGCGCATCGCAGCGTTCTCCGCACCACCTATCGGCGCTAACAGCGCCTCGGGCCGAATCTCCCCGCCTGGCGCCGGCCCATCTACGGCAAGCCTGAGGTCGGTATGGTTAACCGGCACTTAAGGCGGCACCGCCGCGGGTTGGAGTGTTGCGTCATTTGCCCTTTCGCGCAACGGCCTATAACTTTGTAGGTGCGCCGGCTCGCTTGCCTTGCGACGCGAGAGGGACGCCGCATTCATATAGAGAGGGAGCCGGCTCAGGCCGCCTTCGATGCCCCGCGCCGTTCTCTGTCGCGAGCTTGGGCCACCCGAGCGCCTCCGCCTCGAGGAGCTGCCGCCGGCACCGCTCGGCCCCGGCGATGCGCGCGTCCGGCTTCACGCCTGCGGCATCAATTTTCCCGACACGCTCACCATCCTCGGCAAGTACCAGCACCGGCCGGAGCTGCCTTTCATCCCGGGCGTCGAGAGCGCCGGGGTCATCGCCGAGCTGGCGCCCGGCATCGCCGGGTGGCGCGTCGGCGATCCCGTCATTACCCGCCAGCGCACCGGCGGCTATGCCGAAGAGATCGTGATCCCGGCGCAGCACCTGGTGCCGCTGCCGCGCGGCTTCAGCTTCGCCGAAGGCGCGGGCTTCCTCGTCGCTTCGCTCACCGCCTATCACGCGCTGGTGCAACGTGCGGCGCTCGCCGCAGGCGAGACGCTGCTGGTGCATGGCGCCGCGGGCGGCGTCGGCCTCGCCGCCGTCGAGCTGGGCAAGTGGCTCGGCGCGCGCGTCATCGCCACCGCTTCCACTGCGCAAAAGCGCGCCATCGCGCGCGAGCGCGGCGCCGACGAGGTCATCGACTACACGGCGGAGGATTTCGTCGAAGCGGTGCGGCGCAGCACCGGCGGCGGCGGCGCCGATGTCGTCTTCGATCCCGTGGGCGGCGAGGTCATGGTCCAGTCGCTGCGCGCCCTCGCCTGGGCCGGGCGGCTTCTCGTCATCGGCTTTGCCGGCGGCACCATTCCGGCCCTCCCCGCCAACCGCATTCTGCTTAGGGGCTGCTCGGTGATCGGCGTCCGCGCCGGCGAGGCGTCGCGGCTGCAGCCGGGGCTGGCGCAAGCAGCGACGGCGGCGCTGCTCGATCTCGCCGCCGCCGGCCATCTGCGCCCGCATATTGCCGAGACCCTGCCGCTGTCGCGCTTTGCCGAAGGCATGCGGCGGCTGATGGACCGCCGGGCGATCGGCCGCGTCATTCTCCTGCCTGGCGGCTAAGCGGAAAAACGCGCGCGCAGGGCCAGCACTACCGCGCCTGGGGTCAGGAAGAGGGCAGCCGATGTGCCGCGAAATCCTCGCGCAGCTTGGTCTTGAGCAGCTTTCCCGTTGCCGTGTGCGGCAGCGCCTCGACGAAGACGACATCGTCGGGAATCCACCACTTCGCCACCTTGTCGGCGTAAAAGGCCAGTAGCTCCTCACGCGTCAGGGCTGCGCCCGGCTTGCGCTGCACGATGAGCAGCGGCCGCTCGTCCCATTTGGGATGGGCGACGCCGATCACCGCCGCCTCGGCGACCGCGGGATGAGCAATGGCGACATTCTCGAGCTCGATCGAGCTGATCCATTCGCCGCCGGACTTGATCACGTCTTTCGACCGATCGGTGATCTGGATGTAGCCGTCCGGGTCGATGGTGGCGACGTCGCCGGTCGGGAACCAGCCGCCGCGCAGGGGATCGCCACCTTCGCCTTTGAAATAGCCCTTGGCAATCCAGGGGCCGCGGACCAGCAGGTCGCCGAACGCTTTGCCGTCCCAGGGCAGGTCCTTGCCGGCGGCGTCGACGATCTTGAGATCGACGCCGAAGATGGCGCGGCCCTGCTTGTTCTTGACCGCGAGCTGCTGCTCCTGTGTCGTGTCGCGATGCACCGCCTTGAGCTGGCAGACCGTGCCGAGCGGGCTCATCTCGGTCATGCCCCAGGCGTGCAGCACCTCGACGCCGTGATCGACCTCGAAGGCACGGATCATCGCCGGCGGACAGGCGGACCCGCCGATCACGGTGCGCTTCAAAGTGGTGAAGCGGTGCCTGGTCTCGGCCATGTAGTGTAGCAGCGCGAGCCAGACCGTCGGAACGCCGCCGCTGAACGTCACCTTCTCGCCTTCGAACAGCTCGAAGAGGCTCTCGCCGTCGAGCGCCGCGCCGGGAAAGACCAGCTTGGCGCCCACCAGCGGGCAGGCATAAGCAAGACCCCAGGCATTGGCATGGAACATCGGCACCACCGGCAGGACCACGTCGCCCGCCGACAGGCGCATGGCATCAGGCAGCGCCGCGCCATAGGAATGGAGCACGGTCGAGCGATGGGAATAGAGCACGCCTTTGGGATTGCCGGTGGTCCCCGAGGTGTAGCAGAGCGATGAGGCGGCATCCTCGTCGAGCGCCGGCCACTCGAAGTCGTCCCCTTCCGCCGCCATCAGCTCTTCGTAGCAAAGCGCGTCGGGCACTTCCTTCGGCAGATGCGCGCGGTCGGTCATCGCGACCCAGCCACGGACACCGGGGCAATGGGGGCGGAGCTTCGCCACCAGCGGCGCGAAGGTGATGTCGAAGAAGACGTACCGGTCCTCGGCGTGGTTGATGATGTAGACGATCTGCTCCGGAAAGAGCCGCGGATTGATCGTATGGCAGACCGCGCCCATGCCGGAGACGGCGTAGTAGATCTCGAAGTGCCGATAGCCGTTCCAAGCGAGGGTGCCGACACGGTCGGTCGCGGCGACGCCGAGGCGGCGCAACACATTCGCGAGCCGGCGGGCACGCCGATGGGCCTCGCGATAGGTGTAGCGATGGATCGGCCCCTCGATGCTGCGCGAGACGATCTCGGTGGCGCCGTGATAGCCATCGGCAAAGCCGATCAGGGACGAGATCAGCAGCGGCCGCCCTTGCATCAAACCATGCATACTTGCCTCCCCGGAGTCCGGGCCTTGCGACCCTTGTTCTTGCTCTATCCCTTACCAAAGCGCTGGCCGTCCGGGCAAGGAAGCTGTCGCGCGCCAGGCTTGATCGGACGGAATTTCAGGCTTCCGCCGCTCCTGCGACCGCCTGCGGAGAGGGGCTAGTTGAAGGCGCGGACGAAAGCCATCCAGTTGCCGTCGGGCGAACTGCACGCGGCAAGGTCGGGCCGATCCTTGGCGATCAGGGTCAAACCCCGAAAGCGCCAGACCTTGCGCCAGGTCTCGGCGCTCGCCAGCGCCGT
>DASQSR010000157.1:0-3130 GCA_035642295.1 Allostellaceae bacterium
CGTCGCCTCGGCGAAGCCGTCGGGCTTCTCCTCGACCCGCAGCACGCGCACGGCATCGAGCGACCGCTGGCGCAGCAGCAGCACCTTCGCGTCCTCGACCGCGGTTTCCTTGTCGGCGAAGATGCCGTCGATCAGCCAGCGGTCCTCGGCGAGCGTATGTACCTCGAAATGCGGCATTGGCGAGCCCTTCCGCCGGCCCCCATGATGTTGCTTGATAGGCACCCAAGGCAAGCCGCAGCCCGCGCGCGTTCGCGCCTTTCGCCGCGGCTTTGTCGGGTTTTCCATCTGCTTGCTTTGGATGTAAACGAGCGGGATTTTCCGCGCGTTCTGCGCGACACTCGCGCCATGCGTCAATCGACGGATACCGGTGCAGCGCCGGCCAAGACGCGGCTCACGACGCCGCAGTTGAAGCGCGTCCTGCAGTTGCAGCGCCGCTATGTCGAAGGCTGGTGGGGCGGCCGCCCCGCGGCGCTCGCCCATCACGACCTGAGCGGGCTCGATCTCAGCAACGAGAACCTCTCCGGCGCCGATCTCACCGCCGCCAATCTGCAGGGCACCAAGCTCGACGGTGCGCGCCTCGAGCGCGCCAATCTTTTCGTCGCCGATCTCCGCCTCGCCAGCCTCGACGGCGCCGATCTCAGCAAGGCCGATCTGCGCGGCGCCCGGCTCTGGGGCGCGCGGCTCGAGCGCGCGCGCCTCGCCGAGGCCGATCTGCGCGAAGGCGCGCTGGCCTCGGCGCGTGGCGCGAAAGCCGCCGACGCCGCCGGCTACGAGACGCAGCCCGCCGATCTCCAATCGGTGCAGGCGAAGGGCGCCGATTTCTCCGGCGCGCGCATGGCCGGCGCCGCGCTCTCCATGGCCGAGCTCGCCGACAGCGTGCTGCGCCGCGCCGATCTTTCCGCCGCCGACATGCGCCGCACCAACCTCACCGGGGCCATTCTCGAAAGCGCCGATCTCTCCGGCGCCCGGCTCAACGGCGCGGTGCTGCGCGGCGCCGTGCTGGCCGACGCCAACCTTGCCGGCGCCGAGCTGCGCGGCGTCGACATCACCGGCGCCATCGTCGATCCCGGCGCGCTCGCCGAAGCCATCGGCCGCGATGCGCTCGCGGGCGCGTCGCTGCGGCGTATCGCCGCCGAGCAGCTCTTGAAGCTGCTGCGCCTCCATGCGCAATGGATCGAGAGCGACGGCCGCGACGGCCAGCGCGCCCTCCTCGCCAATACCGACCTCACCGGCCATGACCTGCGCAACGTCAACCTCGCGCTGGCGGAGCTGACGCATGTCGCGCTGCGCAACGCCAATCTCCGGGGCGCGCTGCTGGCCGCTTCGGACCTGTCGCTCGCCGATCTCCGCGGCGCCGATCTCACCGGCGCCGATCTGCGCGGCGCGACGCTGACGCATGCGCATCTCGGCGGCGCCGTGCTCGCCGACGCCGATTTGGGGCCGCTCGACGAGGTCGGCAGCGAGCGCGTCGAGATCCCCGCCAATCTCGAAGGCGCCAAGCTCTTCGGCGCCGATCTCCGCCGCGCCTCGCTGCGCCGCGCCCGGCTCGACGAGGCGCATCTCGCCGGCGCGCGTCTCGAGGAGGCCGATCTCACGGCGGTCGATCTCGCCCGGGCGCGGCTTGGCGACCGGAAAGGCTGACCACATCAATTTGCTGTGAGCAGGTGGTCGGCCGAGCGCGATTTTTTAACCGCTGGCGCCTAGCATGCGTCCCGCGAGGGAAGGGCACCCGTGCAGACCGACAGCGATTTCGACCTCGATACGACAGGCTGGAATCCGCGCCTGCGCCGGCTTTACGACTACTGGCGCGCGATCCGCCCGGCCGGCGGGTTGCTGCCGGGCCGGCGGCATTTCGACCCCATCGACGTGCCGGAGCTGCTGCCGGGCATCTGGCTGCTCGACGTGCACCGCGAGCCGTTCCGCCTGCGCTACCGTCTCGCCGGGACCGGCATCGTCGCCGCCATCGGCCATGAAGTGACGGGGCTGTGGCTCGACGAGGCCCATCCCGGCATCATGGAGAACCGGACCTTCGTCGAGCGCTACCGCCATGTCGTCGAGCGCGGCCTCCCCGACCGGCGCAAGGGCAAGCCGCGGCTCTGGGTCCACCGCGACTTCGACCAGATCGAGAACCTGCTGCTGCCGCTGGCGCAGGACGGCCGCCGCGTCGACATGATCTGCGCCTACTCCCTCCTCTTCCGCCCCAACGGCTCCACCGCCTACTGATCCCTGTTCCGGCAGGCTTACCCCACGCGAAGCGTGGGAGGGTGAGGGGTGCTGGTGAGGCGGTGAGAAGATTGCTGTGGTGGATCCCTTTCCGGGTGACAAATGCGCCTCCCCTCTCTTGGCAGGACGGCCCCGATCGGGAATATAGGGGCGAAAGGGAGGATTGCCTGATGTTGACCATGGCGGGCCGTATGGCCCAGCTCGGCACCGAAAGCGCCTTCGAAGTGCTGGCACGCGCCAAGGCGCTCGAGGCCGAAGGCCGCTCGATCATCAATCTCGGCATCGGCCAGCCCGATTTCGCGACGCCGGCGAACATCGTCGAGGCCGGCCGCAAGGCGCTCGCCGACGGCCATCACGGCTACACCCCGGCAAACGGCATCCTGCCGCTGCGCGAGGCGGTCGCCGGCGATCTCCACCGCCGGCACGGCATCAGCGTCTCGCCCGACCAGGTGCTGGTGGTGCCCGGCGGCAAGGTCACCATGTTCTTCGCCGTCATGATGTTCGGCGAGCCCGGCGCCGAGGTGATCTACCCCAATCCCGGCTTTCCCATCTATGAGAGCGTCATCCGCTTCTCCGGCGCGACGCCGGTGCCGATGCCGCTGTACGAGTCCGCCGGCTTCTCCTTCGACGCCGAGGAGGTGCTGGCCAAGATCACGCCGAAGACGCGCCTCCTCATTCTCAACAGCCCCGCCAATCCCACCGGCGGCGCCGTGCCGCGCCGCCAGCTCGACCGCCTCGCCGCGGGGCTCGAGCGCCACCCCCATGTCGCCATCATGAGCGACGAGATCTATGGCGAGATGGTCTATGACGGCGCCGAGCATGTCAGTCTCCTGACCTACCCGGCGCTCAGGGACCGCATCATCCTGCTCGACGGCTGGAGCAAGACCTACGCCATGACCGGCTGGCG
>DASQSR010000158.1:0-4997 GCA_035642295.1 Allostellaceae bacterium
GCCGCGACTTATCGCGCCGCGGTGGACGAGGTCGAGCTCAATCCCGTCATCGTCCATTCCCGCGGCGAAGGCTGCACCATCGCCGACGCGCTGGTGACGCTGACGCCGGCGCCGACGGGCAAGCCGGAGAGCCGCAAGCGGGAGGACGGTTCATGACGACGCCCGAGACGAAGCGCCTTGCCGGCAAGACCGCCATTGTCACGGGCGCCGGCTCGCGCGCCGAGGGCATCGGCAATGGCCGCGCCGCCGCCATTCTACTGGCGCGCCACGGCGCGCGCGTGGCGCTCGTCGACGCGGTGCGCCCCTGGGCGGAAGCGACGGCGCGGATGATCGAGGGCGAGGCCGGCGCCTGTTGCGTGATCGAGGCCGATGTCGCCCGGCCGGAGGCTTGCGCCGCGGCGGTGGGCGAGACGGTGGCGCGCTGGGGGCGCCTCGACATCCTCGTCAACAATGTCGGGATTGCGGGGCCGCCCGGTACTGCGGTCGAGGTCGATCCCGAGGCCTGGGATCGCGCCATGCGTGTCAATGTTGCGGCAATGGTGATGATGGCGAAGCATGCCATTCCCGAGATGCGCAAGCTCGGCGGCGGCGCGATCGTCAATATCGCCTCGGTCGCGGGGATCACCGGCGGGCATCCGAATCTCTTCTATGCCACCTCCAAAGGCGCGGTGGTGCAACTCACCCGCGCCATGGCGGCGCAGCACGGCAGCGAAGGCATCCGCGTCAACTGTATCGCGCCGGGCATGGTCTATACGCCAATGGTTTACAGCGGCGGCATGTCGCCGGAGCTGCGCGACCAGCGCCGCCGCCGCTCGCTGCTGAAGACCGAGGGGACAGGCTGGGACATCGGGCATGGCGTTCTCTATCTCGTCAGCGACGAGGCGCGTTGGGTGACCGGTATCGTGCTGCCGATCGATGCCGGCGCGACCGCGGCCCTGGGCGCGCTGCCGACCCCGCACTGATCCCAGGTAGCGCAGCGCCGATTCGGCGCAACCGTGAATCTCGCCGCCGGGTAGGAACTTGCGTTGCGGGCGATTGTTAACAGCCCGACCCAGAACGGCGGGATATTTCTCCTTTGAGCGAGCAACTCGAGACCTTCGACGAAGCCCTGCCGGAGCCGGAAGAGTATCGCAACCCCGAGAATCGCGGGCGGTCTGACGAAACGCCCGCGGGGCGGCCGTTCGCCGCGCCGCCGGAGCACGCCACGACCACGCGGCGGCCGAAGGCGGTCTTCCTCTGGGAAAGCTTCGGCCCGCACCATGTCGATCGCTGCAAGGCTTGCGTGACGCATCTCGGCGATCGCTACGACATCTGCGGCATCGAGATCGCCACGTTCGATGCGAATTACCAGTGGCGGGGCAGCATCGGCGCCGACGGTTTCACTAAGCTGACGCTGTTTCCCGGCGTCGTGCGCCAGAAGATCGGCACGTGGCGGTGCTTCCGGCGAATCGTTGCGGCCTGCCTACGCGCGCGCGCAAAGTACATCTTTCTCTGCAACTATGACGCGCCGGCGATTTTTCTCTCGGCGATCGTACTGCGCCTGCTCGGACGACGCGTCGTCATCATGCAGGACTCGAAATTCGACGACAAACAGCGATACCTGCTGAAGGAGGCGGCGAAGGGTCTGCTCTACCGGCCCTATCACGCCGCGCTGGTCGCGGGGCAGCGGACGCGGAGCTATCTCGCCTTCCTCGGCATGCCTGAGGCGAATATCTTCATCGGCTATGATACGGTGTCGGTCGCGCGCATCCGGCAATCCGCTCGCGCGGCGCCGGCACCGGCAGGCGTTCCGCACGCAGAGCGCCATTTCACCGTCGTCGCGCGCTTCGTGCCAAAGAAGAACCTGGTGCTGGCGCTCGAGGCCTATGCCGCGTATGTCGCGCACAACCCCGGCGCCCGGCGCGAGCTTCACCTCTGCGGCTCGGGCGAGCTTGAGCCGATGCTGCGCCAGCATGCGGAGCGGCTGCGCCTCGACGGCGTCCATTTCCGCGGCTATCTGCAGGAGCACGAGATCGCCCGGGTCCTGGCCTCCTCGCTCGCGCTCATCCTGCCCAGCATCGAGGAGCAGCACGGCCTCGTCATCAACGAGGCGATCGCGATGGGCGTCCCCGTGCTCGCTTCGGACAATTGCGGTGCCCGCGATTTGCTGGTTCGCAGCGGCGTCAACGGTTATATTTTCGAACCGGACAACGCGGCTGGGCTTGCCCATTTCATGGGGCTGCTCGACCGCGACGCAGGGGAATGGAAGCGTCTTGCCTGCGGCACGCGCCGGTTCGAGCCGGCCGCCGATACCAGCCTCTTCGTCGAGGCAGTGGAGCGTGTTCTGACGCACCTCGCGCGGTGAAACGCCGCCGAGGGGTTTGGCGGCACGTCCTGTGCGCGCTTGGGGAGAAGTGGCCCTGCCATGCAGCCGCAAGGCAACTTCTGCCGCGCAATTCCGTTTACCCCCGGTGAATAAGCTAATGATGCCCGAAGGGACCAACAGGCCGTGGCAAAACGCGACGCGTGGGCGGGCACGGAAATTGGCGGTGCCTTAAAGCCGGCGGCAACAACGAGTGCGCCGGGCGCCGCTTCCAACCACGGTGCGGTCGTGGCCTATTTCGGCCCCGATGTCGACGATTCCGCGGTCCGCCGGCGTGTCTCGCAGTGGCGCCATGCCGGGTTCAAGGTGCTCCCCCTGGCCTTCTCGCGCAATGCCGCAGCAAAGCGCGTCCCCGAGGAATTCATCAATCTCGGCCATGTCATGCCGCTGTCGCGCGCCCGCCGGGTCGTCCCGCTCATGCTCGCCGCGTGCCGGCTGCTGGCGCGCCGCCGGACGTTGGCGCGGGTCGACCTCTTCATCGCGCGCAACCTCGACATCGCGTTGCTGGCGCTTTTCGCGCGCTGGAGCTCGGGGGCGTCGGCGCCGCTCATGTACGAAGTGCTCGACATCAACCAGTCCTGCGCCGAGTCGAATTGGCGCGGCGGGCTGTTCCGCTGGGTGGAGCGCCGGATTCTGGCCAATGCGGCTCTCCTGGTGGTGAGCTCGCCTTATTTCGCCACCGATTACTATGAGGGGCTGCTGCGGTACCGCCGGCAATGGTTCCTGTTCGAGAACAAGATACCGAAATGGGTCGCGCCGCTGATGGAGCGGCCGCTCGCCGCGCCGGCCGCCGCTGGCGATCCGGCGCGGCGCTGGCGCATCGGTCTCTTCGGCTATCTCGACGATGAGAAGAGCTGGCGGATCTTGCGGGAGCTTGCCGAGGCGCTGCCCGATCGCGTCTCGATCTATGTGCGCGGCGCGCCCTATACCAATTTTGACATGGTTCGCTTTCTGGCGGATGTCGGGCGCCTCGCGAACGTCACCTATGGTGGGCCCTACCGCAATCCGGAAGAGCTCGCCGAAGTCTATGGTGCGGTCGATATCGTCTGGTCGATGGACTTCAATTTCCCCGACAGCAACTCGAAATGGCTGCTGACCAACGGGCTTTACGAGGCCGGCTATTTCGGCAAGCCGGTGCTGGGTCTGCGCAGCACCGCCGTCGGCCAGGTGCTGGAGAGCTGGGGCTCCGGCTGGTGCCTCGACGAGCCGGTGGAAGCCGCCGTGATCGACTTCATCCGCACGCTCACGGTCGAGCAATACGAGGCGAAGCGCCTGGAGCTGTCGCGGCTCAGCACCGATCTCTTCGTCGAGACCGACGAGATCGAGCGGCTCTCGCTCGTGTTGCGCGGCCAGGAGGCGCGGCAGGAAGCGCCGGCGGCGCCTCAGCAGCTGCAGGCGATGCGATAGCATCGCCCCTCGATCCGGAAAGTCGCCGCAGCGGCGTTGGGTTGGGCGGTAAACGCGTCAGGTGAAGCGGCCGTTCGAGCCTTCCGCCCAGCGATCGAGGGCTTCGCCGATCCGCCCGCGCATCGCCGCACCGCGGCTCTCGAGCCAGCCCGGGGCGATATCCGTCGAACGGACCAGCTTCATGACCCGATCCGGGTGGATGCCGAGCCCCATCGCCGACACCGGCCGCAGCAGCCGGGCCGCGGCCAGGACCATGCCGAGCGGCACCTGGACCGTCTTCGCCTTGGCGAAATGCTTGGCGCGAAATGCCTCGACGATCTCCTCGAGCGTGTAGCGGTCGGGATAGCAGCCGTTGAACAGCACGAAGCGCTCGGGCGCGCGCTTGGCAAAGGCGATCGCCTCCAGCAGGTCCTCGACATAGAAGCACGCCTTGATCGTGTCCCGTCGTCCCGGATAGATGAACATGCCGGCGTGCAACAGCTTCGCCATGCGGGTGAAGTTACCGCCTTCGCCGGCGCCGAAGATGACGGCCGGGCGGACGATCACCAGGCGCCGGTCCGGACTCTCGTCGAACCAGGCGCGATGGATCCGCTCGGCCAGCATCTTCGACCAGCCATAGGGTGAGGCCGGCGCCAGCGGTGACGTTTCCCGCTTCGTCTCCTCGCCGGGGCCATAGACGGAGATGGAGCTGGTGAACACGATCTCGCGCACGCCGAGGCGCCGGGCCAGCGCCGTCACCTCGAGCGCGCCCAGCACGTTGGTCTCGTAATATTCGTGTTCGGGATGCCCCGGCGTCGTGTGCACTGCCGCGAGGTTGTAGATGTCGGAGACCGGCATCGGCGTTGTGAAATCGCGGAGGTCCCGCACATCGGCGCGGCGATAGAGGACGCCGGGAACGGCTTGCTTCGGCTCGCGGATGTCGGCCGAGACTACGGCCTCGGCGCCGGCGGCGACGAGCCGGCGCAGCAGATGCGTTCCGATGAAGCCGCTTCCGCCGAAGACGATGGACGTGCCCATGGCTCGACCGGCTCCGATTAGGCAGGCTTCAGCCCGGCAATCCGCCCCTGCTGAGCGACGGGCCGCAGCGCCGCGGCGAAGGCCTCTTCGAACAGCGCGGCCTTGGCTTCGACGTCGAAGCGGCTTTCGGCGAAACGGCGCGCATTGCCGCCGAGGCGCTGGCGTCGCTCGGGGTCGCCGGCGAGGCGCAGCACGCCGTCATAGAAGGCCG
>DASQSR010000159.1:0-2293 GCA_035642295.1 Allostellaceae bacterium
GTCGTGTCGCTGAGCTCGTTGAGCCGGCGCAGCGCGACGTCGATGCCGGCGCGGCCGGCGATCGCGGTCAGATGCAGGATGGCGTTGGTCGAGCCGCCGATCGCCAGCAGCACGCGCAGCGCATTCTCGACCGCGCGCTCGGTGACGATGCGGTCGGGCGCGAGCTTTCTCCGCGCCAGCTCGACCGCGGCGGCGCCGGTCGCTTCCGCCGCGCGCAGCCGGTCGGCATGGACGGCCGGAATCGCCGCGGTGCCCGGCAGCATCATGCCCAGCGCTTCGGCGATCGATGCCATGGTACTCGCGGTCCCCATCACCGCGCAGGTGCCGGCGGTGGTGGCGAGGCTGCCCTCGACCTCGGCGATGTCCTGCCGACTCACTTCGCCGGCGCGGAAGCGCGCCCAGAAGCGCCGGCAATCGGTGCAGGCGCCAAGCCGCTCGCCGCGCCAGGGGCCGGTCATCATCGGCCCGGTCACCAGCTGGATCGCCGGCAGATTGGCCGAGATCGCGCCCATCAGCTGCGCCGGCACCGTCTTGTCGCAGCCGCCGATCAGCACCACCGCGTCCATCGGCTGCGCGCGGATCATCTCCTCGGTGTCGATCGACATGAGGTTGCGGAACTTCAGACTGGTCGGGTTCAGGAACACCTCGCCCAGCGAGATGGTGGGGAATTCGAGCGGCAGCGCGCCGGCGGCGAGCACGCCGCGCTTCACCGCCTCGATCAGCTCCGGCACCAGGCGATGGCAGTTGTTGAAGCCGCTCGCGGTGTTGGCGATGCCGATCACCGGCTTTGCCAGCATCGCGGCGGAGTAGCCCATCGACCGGGCGAAGGAGCGGCGCAGATAGAGGGCGAAATCGGGGTCGCCGTAATTGGTGAGACCGCGCGCCAGCCCGACCGGTTCGCTCATGCCGCCCCTCGCCGCGCCGGCGGAAGGCCGGCTAGGGTCAGCCTAGCGCGCGCCTTCGGCGACAAAAAGTCCTTCTCCGCCCTCGAGGGCGGAGAGAGATTTAGGATGAGGTGGGTGTGCCTGCCGACACGGCGTCGCCCGCCTCGGCGACCGGCGCCAACAGGCCCTTGTCGAGCAGCGCGTCGGCGGCGGCGCGGATGGCGGCAAACGGCATCGCCGCCCGCTCGGCGGTGTCCAGCAGCGAATGCTTGCCGTCGGCCAGGCTCAGCACCCAGAGCAGCGCCATCTGATCGAAGCCGCCCGCTTCCTTTTGCCCGCCGATCGGCCGGTAGAGCCCGCGCTTGCCCAGCTGCGGCTCGCCTTTGGGGCTGAGGTTGAGAAAGCGCCCATCGCCTTCGATGACGGCGACGATGCGCTGCAGCGTCTCGAGCGAGTGGGCGAGCGCATCGGGACGGATGAAGTCCAGATTGTCGGCCGAGGTGTGGTATTCGGGGAAGGTGCCGTTGGGCGAGCGCATCAGGCAGCCGACCGGCATGTCGAAGCCGGGCGAGCAGTATTGCCGCTCGTCATAGCCATAGGGGGTGAAGGGCAGCAGGCGATAGGGCGCGCCGCCCTGCTGCAGCACATGGGCGGCGATGCGGTCGATCGCGGCATCCCCGCGCCGGCTCGCCTTGTAGGTGACGGGCGCGCCGTCGCCGAGGCAGCTCAGCACCAGCCCGTACTTCACCAGCGGCACGCGCGCTTCGTTGGCGGCAAGCCAGGTCAGCGAGCCGATGGTGCCCGGAATGAACAGGAAGCGATAGGAATAGCGCCGTTTCGCCGCCATCAGCGCGCGCGCCAGCGCCACCGCCACGGCGATGCCCGAGAGATTGTCGTTGGCGAGCGAGGGATGGCAGACATGGCACGAGAGCAGCACCTCCTCCGGCCGCTCGCCGGGCAGCGCCAGCTCGCCATAGGTGAGATGGCCCGGCGCCAGGGTGGTGTCGATGACGACGCGATAGGCATCGTCGGTGAGGCCGTCGGCCTGACGCTGGCTCAGGCAGAATCCCCAGGCCTCGCGGTAATAGGCGGTACGATAGGGGATCCAGTCGGGCGTCTCCGGAAGCGTGTGCAGATGGCGCATGAGCTCGGCGCGCTCGACGACGCGGTCGACGGGCGTGCTGTATTGCAGGAGATGCAGGTTCGATTGCGCGAAATCGACGAGGCGCCGTCCGTCGAGCGTGGCGATATAGGCGCCGCGGACATTCCACTCGCGCGGCACCGTCCAGTCGAACACCGGCGTGCCGGTCGGCACCTCGTGCAGCTCGAGTGGCAGCTCGCCGGCGATGCGGCGGAGGCTCTGCCGCAGCCCGTCGCCGGTGATGATGCGGCAGATCGGGTAGAGCTGC
>DASQSR010000160.1:0-2216 GCA_035642295.1 Allostellaceae bacterium
CACCGGCGTCAGCAGCGGCTTGCCGGCGAAATGCGCCCGCAGATTGTCGATGACGAGCTGCCCCATGGCGCCGCGCGTCGCGTGGGTGGCGCTGCCGACATGCGGCTGCAGCACGACATTGTCGAGCGCGAAGAGCCGCTCGGGGACGCGCGGCTCGTCGACGAAGACATCGAGCCCGGCGCCGCCGAGGCGGCCGTCGCTCAGCATCTCGACCAGCGCCGGCTCGTCGATGACCGAGCCGCGCGAGATGTTGACGATGACGCCCTTCGACCCGAGCGCGCTCAGCACCTCGGCACTGACGAGATTGCGCGTCGCCGCCCCGCCGGGGCAGCTCACGACGAGGTAGTCGACCTCGCGCGCCATGGCGACGAGGTCGGCATAGTGGCGGTAGCGGGCGTCCGGCTTGGCGCGCGGGCCGTAATAGACGACCTTCAGGCCGAAGGCCTCGGCGCGCGTGGCGATTGCCTGGCCGATGCGGCCGAGGCCGACGACGCCGAGGCGCGCGCCGCCCACCTTGGTGGCGAGCGGCAGATTCGCCTTCAGCCACTTGCCTTCGCGCACATGGCGGTCGCCGACGACGATGCGTCGCGCCACCGCCAGCAGCAGCGTCATGGCGAGATCGGCGACGTCGTCGGTGAGCACGTCCGGCGTGTTGGTGACGGGGATATTGCGCGCCTTGGCCGCGGCGAGATCGATGTGGTCGGTACCGACGCTTTGCGTGGCGATGATCTCGGTCTTCGGCAGCGCGTCCATCAATTCGGCATCGACGCGCCCGGGGCCGGTGACGATCGCGCGCACCCGGTCTTTGGCCTCGGCGAGGAATTGCGCGCGCTGCTTCGCCTCCCACAGGCGATGCATGGTGTATTCGCGGTCGAGCTGCTCGACGGCGCCGGCATAAATGGGAACGACGAGAACGATGTCGGGTTTCATGGATTCCCCCGGGGCTGCGCTGGGTGAACATGGAGGCCGCGGCGGGCGCCGTCAAACGCCTTAAAGCGCGCCGGCCTTGCGCTCGGCGGCCCGGCTGGTAACCTCCCCGCGGGAGGGTGTGGCCGGAATGCAGGCGGCGACGCGAGTCGAGGCTGCCGCCCTCGCCGCCGACCTCACCGTCGGCGACGGGTTGCAGGAGATGCTGGCCGGGGCGCTGAGCGCGCTCAGGAGCCGCAGTGCTGCGACCAGCCGCCCGAGCGCCGAGACGGTGCATCGCTTCCGCGTCGGCGTCCGCCGGCTGCGCTCGATCCTTTCCGCCTTCACCGAAGCCCTGCCGCCGACCGGCCGCCGCGCGCTCGACGAGCGGCTGGGTGCGGTGGCGCAGCGCTATGGCCGCGTGCGCGAATGGGATGTTTTCCTGGCACAGTGCCTGGCGCCGCTGCGCGCGGCGCTTCCCGACGAGCCGGCGCTCCGCCAGATTGCGCAGCGGGCCCAGGCGGCGCGCCGCCAGGCGATGCCGCTCGGCCACACGCTGCTGAGCCAGTTCGGCGCGATCGAGGAGGCTCTCGCCGACGCGCCTTGGCTGCGCCGCCCGGAGCCGGAACAGGCGGAATGCTGGGACATGGCGCTCGGCGCCTTCGCCGCCGGCGTGGTGGCCAAGCGCCACCGCCAGCTCCGCAAGCGCATCAAGGCCGCCGAGCTCGCCGACCAGGCGGCCTGCCATCAGCTGCGGATCCGGGTGAAGAAGCTGCGCTATCCCGCCGAGCTCGTTAAATCTTTGTTCGACGAAGATCGCGCCAAATCCTATCTGCGCCGCCTGACCGATCTGCAGGACTTGCTCGGCCGGATGAACGATGCGCATGTCGGCGGCGAGCTGATGCAGCTGATCGATCTGCCTGCACCGGCCCACGCCCTGGTCGCCGGCTGGCTCGCCCGCGACGTCGACCTGTGCCGCGCCGAGTTTCCGGCCTGCGCCCGCGCCCTCCTCCGCGCCGAGCCTTTCTGGGAGACGTAAGTCTTAGCGTGGTAGCCACTTACGTGGATACGGTCGATGGAGCCCTCTCCGCCCGCTTGCGGGGGGAGAGGGCGCGAGCGAAGCGAGCGGGTGAGGTGGGTGCCGAAGGCGGAATGACTGGTGCGGCCGAAAGACACCTCACCCTCCCCGCTTCGCGCGGAGAGGGATATCCGTTACGCGCGCAATCCCACCGCCGCCTTCATTCCTCTCGGCCCGTCTTCTCAACCAGCGCCAAGCTGACAGCTCTTGCGGGGCTACCCCCGCTGCCCCG
>DASQSR010000161.1:0-8822 GCA_035642295.1 Allostellaceae bacterium
GCTCCGCCGACGGCAAGGGCTGACCCGCGCCGCGCCCGGGTGCCGCACCGGCGCGCGCGACGCCCCGGAGCGCCCAGGCCGTGCCGGCCCCGAGCACCGCGCCGACGAGCACGTCGCTCGGGTAATGGGCGGTGATGATGATGCGGCTCGCCATCACCAGCAGCGCGGCAATGAGATAGAGCGGCAGACCGCGCGGCCAGAGGAAGGCGAGCGCCACCACGAGCGCGCCCATCGTCGTCGCATGCCCCGACGGAAACGACCAGTAATCCGCGCGCATTGCGCCCCAGTTGAAGCCGTAGATGCCGTCGGCGAACAGCAGCTTGGGCCGGGCGCGGCCGAACACCGGCTTCATGACGTCGGCAATGAGGCCCGACACCGCCACGGCGAGAAAGACATAGAGCGCGCGCTGCGCCCAGGCGGCGAGGCGCGCCGCGCGTTCGCCGTCGCGCCCCAACGCGGCGGCGAGGCGGAAGGCGGCGAACAGCGCGGCGCTGATGATGAGATAGCCTTTGCCGAGCCCGAACTGGGTGATGAATTCGAACACCTGCCGCACGCCGGGATCGGTGTCGTGGAAGAACCAGGCGGTCCGGCGATCGAGGAACGCCATGGAAAGGAGCACGCTCGCGAGCAGCAGCAGGGCGGGCAGCGCCAGCCGGCGCGGCAGGGACAGCGCCGCGAGATGGCGGGCGAGCCAGTCATCGGCAATGACCGCGCGGTAGACGAGCCGGGTGACGCCGGCGACGATGAAGCCCGAGAACACCACGTCGGAGAGGAAATGGCCGCCGGCGGCCATGCGCGCGACGCCGATCGCGGCGCCAAGGCCGATCGCGGCGCCGACCGCAAGACGCCGCCGGCGCGGCTCGGGAACGAGCAGGGCGAAGGCGACGAGATAGTAGCCCATCGCCGGATGCCCCGCGGGGAACGAGCAGTTGCGCGGGCACTGGTCGGCGGGCAAGGGCGCCGGGGTGAAGCGCTCGGCGCCGCCGAATTCCGTCACCTGCGACGGCCGCGCGCGGCCCCAATGGTCCTTCAGCACGGTGTTGACGACGAGGCCGGGGCCGAGCGCCAGCGCCAGCAGCAGGAAGGCGGCGGCGCGGCCATCGATGCGCCAGACCGGACGGCCGCGCAGGCGGCCGAAGAGATAGAGCGCCGGCACGCCGGCGACGATGACGTCGGTGAGATAGGGGACACCGCGGTAGATGATGCGCACCGCCGCGGTGTCGCCGAGGAAGAACCCGGCGCCGGGCCGATAGAAGAGGCCCGCCGCCCAGAGGTCGATGCCGGGAAAGAGCAGGAAGACCGCGGCCGCCGCGGCAAAGGCCGCGGCATAGGCGGCAAGGGCGCCTCTCATCAGGCGACCTCGGCGCGGCGCAAGGCGAGGCGGCGGCGAATCTCGGCGGCGGCGCGCGCGGTGTCGTCGAGCGGGGCATAGCGCCAGCGCTCGATCGCGCCCGCGAACGGCCGGGTGATGCCGGCCGCACGCATCGCCGCGTGGAAGCGGGCGAATTTGGCCGAGCCGCCCTCCAGCTCGATGACATGCACCGGCTTGCCGGTGGCGGCGGCCTCGCTCACCATCGACACCGAATCGCCCGTTACCAGCAGCGTATCGGCAAGGCCGAGCAGGCCAAAATAGGGATTGTCGCCGCTGCCGTCCCAGACATAGGCGGAGAGACCGGCGAGCCGCTGGCGCAGCAGCGCCTGGCCCTCGGCGCTGGTGCGGCGCGACGGCGTCACCGCGATGCCATAGCCGGCGCGGGCGAGCTCGGCGAGGCGATCGGCCAGCGCCGCCATGCGCGGAAGGGTCAGCCGATAGACGCGGTTGTCGCCGCCCAGCAGCACCGCGACCAGCGGCCGGGGCAGATGGGCGAAGGCCGCCTCGAAGCGCCGCGCCCCTTCCGCCAGCCGCGCTTGGGTCACGCGGTGGACGGCGCCGAGCGTCTCGACCACATTGTCGCCGCGGGCCGGATCATGCGCCGGCACCACCATGAGATCGACGTCGTGGCGGGCAAAGCGCGGGTCCTGTACCTGCACCCAGAAGACGCGGCCGCCGCTCGCGTGCTTGACCGCCCGCGCGGGGGCGGTTGCCAGGCGGCCGACGGCGATGAGGACCTCCGGCCAGGGCGGCGCCAGGGCATCGCCGGCCTCACCCAGCGCCGCCAGCGGGCGCAGCCACAGGCTCGGCGTCAGATGCCGCCACGGCGCACGGATCTGAAGGCGCTTCTCGACGAAGGGAAATCCCAGCGCCTCCGCCAGTCCGATCACCTGGTTGGCCATGCCGAGCTTGCCGTCATGCACCGCCCAGACGACCGGTGCCGCCATTCCTGCCTCGCTCATGCCGTGCTGGGCGCCGGTGTTAGCCGCGGGGTCCCGGGGTTGCAAGCACGCGGACCAGTCTTGCAATAATATTACCTTGTAATACCATGCCGGCCGCGCGTCGGGCCGTTCCGCGGCCGATGCGCTTTCCCGCCGGATATCGTGCGACAGGACCGCCGGTTTCAGAGATTTGGCATGCGCCGCATCAAGCTCGACAAGATCGACCGCCGCATTCTGCGCGACCTGCAGGACAATGGCCGCATGACCAATGTCGAGCTGGCCAAGCGCGCCGGCATCTCCGCGCCGCCTTGCCTCCGGCGCGTGCGCGCGCTGGAGGAGGCCGGCTTCATCCGTGGCTATCACGCCGACGTCAATGCCGAGGCGCTGGGCTATGGCGTGATCGTCTTTGCCCAGGTCGGCCTCTCGAGCCAGGCCGAGCCCGACCTCAAGGCATTCGAGACGCTGGCGCTCACCTGGCCCGAGGTGCGCGAAGTGCACATGCTCGCCGGCGAGACCGACTTCCTGCTGAAGATCGTCGCCACCGACTGGGACAGCTATCAGCGCTTCCTCACCACCAGGCTCACCGCCGCGCCCAATGTCGCGCATGTGCGCTCGGCGCTCGCCATCCGCGCCTCGAAATACGAGCCGGGCGTGCCGATCGACGTCGACGCCAAGGATTAAGCGCGACCGCAGGTCGTCGCTGGCGGGCGTCAGCGGTTGCTCTTGCAACCGCGAGAGCCCGCACCGTGCGGGCTAGCCTCCACCATCTCGTAGGCGAGTCAGACCGGCGTGTAGATGACGAGCCTCAGGCCGGGATCGTCATTCGCCTGAAAGCTCGCATATTCGAAGCGCAGCAGGCCCTTCTTGGGATGGTGCAGCAGCTTCTGCCCAGCCGCGGCGCCGCGGATGTCGTGCGCTTCCCACCAGCGCCTGAATTCGGGGCTGCCCTCCCTGAGGCGCGCCACCAGCTCGAGAAACGCCGGATCCTCGGCCCAGAGATCGTGCGTCGCGCGAAATTGCGCCACGGCGCGCTTCGCCTCGTCGGCCCAGCCGGCGCCGAAGAGGCGCCGGGTCGCCGGATTGGTCAGGATCGAGAGGAGGATGTTGCGGTCGGCCTCGGCGACCCGGTCGAACGCAAAGACCGCGGCGGCCGCTTTGTTCCACGCCAGGACGTCCCAGCGGCGGCCGGTGATATAGGCGGGCTGCGGCAGGCTCTCGATGACGCGGCGGAGCGCCTCGGGCACGCTCTCGCGCACGAAGGCGCGGCGATCGCCGTTCCGCGCCAGGGCGCGGAGATGGGCATGCTCGGTCTTGCCGAGGCGGAGTGCGCGCGCCAGCGCGTCGATGGTGGTGAGCGACGGGCTGACGCTCCGTCCCTGCTCGAGCCGGATGTACCAGTCGACGCCGATGCCGGCGAGCTCGGCGACTTCCTCGCGCCGCAGGCCGGGTGTCCGGCGCCGGCGCCTGTCCGGCAGGCCCACCGCCTTGGGGGCCAGCTTCTCGCGCCGCGAGCGGAGGAAATCGCCGAGCTCGCTTCGACTCGCCTGGGGCATGCGCCTTCCCGCTGGTCACGGAGGGACCTGACAATCCCAGGATAATACCAGGCCTGGATAGGCCCGGCAAAGCGGCGAGGATGGGCGCATCCCAGCGGGAAGGATGACCCATGAAAGCTGCTGTCCTCGAAGCCTTCGGATCGCCCCTTGCGATCGCGACCCTGCCCGACCCGGTGCTCGGCACGGGCGAGGTCATCGTCGACATCGTCGCCACCGGCGTCGTTTCCTACGCGCGGGAAGTCTTCAGCGGCGCGCGCAAGTATGTGCTGGAGCTGCCGCTGGCGCCGGGGGCCGGCGGCGTCGGCCGCGTACGCGCGGTGGGGCCCGACGCCACGCGCCTTGCCGTCGGCGACTGGGTCTATTGCGATCCGACGGTGCGCTCGCGCGACGATGCCCTGGCGCCCGACATCATGCTGCAAGGCTGGAGCGGCCGGGGCGCCGGCAGCCAGCGGCTGCAGCAATACTTCCGCCACGGCTCGTGGGCCGAGCAGATGCGCATCCCGACGGAGAACGCGATCCCGCTCGGCGTGATCGACGAAAGCGAGGCGCCGGCGTGGTGCGTGCTGGGCTCGCTGCTGGTGCCTTATGGCGGATTCGCCGCGGCGAAGCTCGAGGCGGGGGAGACGGTGCTGGTCAACGGCGCGACCGGGACGTTCGGCAGCGCCGGGGTCGCCGTCGCGCTGGCCTTGGGAGCCCGCGCCGTCATCGCGACGGGCCGGAACGAGACCGTGCTGGCGGAGCTGGTGCGCCGCTTCGGTCCGCGCGTCCGCACGGTGACGATGCGCGGGGCGGAGGAGGAAGATCGCGAGCGCATGCGCCAGGCGGCAGGCGCGCCCATCGACTGCGTGCTCGACTTGCTGCCGCCCGCCGCCGACCCGAGCTGGGTGCGCGCCGCCGCCATGGCGGTCAGGCCTTATGGCCGGGTGGTGCTGATGGGCGGCGTCGGCATGGCGGGCGGCGCCGGCCTCGAATTGCCCTATCCCTGGATGATGCTCAACGGCATCACCCTCCGCGGCCAATGGATGTACCCGCGCGCGGCGGGCCCGCGCGTGGTCGGGCTCATCCGATCAGGGCTGCTGAGGCTGGACCCGTACGAGATCACGGCGTTCGATCTCGAGCAGGCGAACGAGGCGGTCGCGCACGCCGCGGCCCATGCCGGTCCCTTCAAGCGGACCGTGCTGCGGCCGAAGCGATCCCGCTGAGCGGCGCTAGCGGAAGGCGACCTTCACCACTTCGTAGGCGCGCGCGCCACGCGGGGTCGAGACCTCGACGCTCTCGCCGACGGTCTTGCCGATGAGGGCGCGGGCCAGCGGCGAGGTGACCGAAAGCCGCCGCTGGGTGATGTCAGCCTCATCCTCGCCGACGATCTGGTAGACGACCTTCTCTTCGGTCTCCTCGTCCTCGAGCGTCACCGTGGCGCCGAACTTGACGACCTTGCCCGACAGCTTCGACACGTCGATCACCTCGGCGCGGGCGATCTTGTCCTCGAGCTCGAGCACGCGGCCCTCGATGAAGCCCTGCCGCTCGCGCGCCGCGTGATACTCGGCGTTCTCGGAGAGGTCGCCGTGATCGCGAGCCTCGGCAATGGCGCGAATGATCGCCGGCCGGTCGACCGACTTGAGCCGCTTCAGCTCTTCCTGCAGCCGCTCGAACCCCGCTGCAGTCATGGGAATTTTCGACATGGAGGAAATTTCTACCCCCGAAGTGCCTGGAAGCGTTCTAGACTCACAAACGACAACTCCCCCCGGCCGCGCCCCGACGGCAGGTTGGCTAGAACGACCCCTCAAAATAGGATTGGAGCGAGGCGACTTCAAGGCTGCCGGCCTTCAAGGCCGCGATCGCCTGTACCGCCGCGCGCGCCCCGGCGACGGTGGTGTAGTAGGGAATGTTGTTGGTGAGCGCAGTGCGGCGCAGGCTGAAGCTGTCGGCGATGGCCTGCGTCCCTTCCGTGGTATTGAACACCAGTTGCACGCCGCCCGAGAGCATGCGGTCGACGATGTGCGGCCGGCCTTCCAGCACCTTGTTGATGACCTCGACGGGCAAGCCCTTCTGCCGCAGCAGCGCGGCGGTGCCGCTGGTGGCGATGAGCGCGAAGCCCATCTCGACCAGGCGGCGGCAGGGTTCGACCATCGCCGGCTTGTCGCGGTCGCGGACCGAGACGAAGACGGCGCCGGCAAGCGGCAGCTCGATGCCGGTCGCGAGCTGCGCCTTGGCGAAGGCGCGGCCGAAATCGCCGTCGATGCCCATCACCTCGCCGGTCGATTTCATCTCGGGGCCGAGAATGAGATCGACGCCCGGGAAGCGGGCGAAGGGGAAGACCGCTTCCTTGACCGCCACGGCGCGCCGACGGTGGCGATCGAGAGCGAAGCCGGCGAGCCGCTCGCCCACCATGACCCGCGCGGCGATCTTCGCCACCGGCACGCCGGTCGCCTTGGCGACGAACGGCACCGTGCGCGACGCACGCGGGTTGACCTCGAGGACATAGACGGTGCTGTCCTTCACCGCATATTGCACGTTCATGAGGCCGACGACGCCGAGCGCGCGCGCCAGCGCCGCGGTCTGCCGCTCGATATCGGCGATGACGGCGGGCGGCAGCGAATAGGGCGGCAGCGAGCAGGCGCTGTCGCCGGAATGGATGCCGGCCTCCTCGATATGCTCCATGATCCCGGCGATGGCGACGTCGCTGCCATCGGCGAGCGCATCGACATCGACCTCGATCGCGTCCTGGAGATAGCGGTCGATCAGCACCGGGTTGCGCCCCGATACCTTCACCGCGTTGGTCATGTAGCGCGCGAGCCCGGCCGGCTCGTGCACGATCTCCATGGCGCGCCCGCCGAGCACGTAGGAGGGGCGGATCACCACGGGGTAGCCGATACGCTGCGCCACCGCCACCGCCTCTTCCGGCGAGCCGGCGATGCCATTGTCCGGTTGTTTCAGGGCGAGGCGCTGCAGCAGCTCCTGGAAGCGCCGGCGATCCTCGGCAAGATCGATGGCGTCGGGCGAGGTGCCGAGAATCGGGATCTTCGCGGCCTCGAGCGCCTGCGCCAGCTTCAGCGGCGTCTGCCCGCCGAGCTGGACGATGACGCCGGCGAGCGTGCCGCGGCGCTGCTCGACGCGCACCAGCTCGATCACGTCTTCGGCGGTGAGCGGCTCGAAATAGAGGCGGTCCGAGGTGTCATAATCGGTCGAGACGGTTTCGGGGTTGCAGTTCACCATGATCGTCTCGATGCCGGCCTCCTTGAGGCTGTAGGCGGCATGGACGCAGCAATAGTCGAACTCGATGCCTTGGCCGATGCGGTTGGGGCCGCCGCCGAGAATGACCACCTTGCGGCGGTCGGTGGGCGCGGCCTCGTCCTCGGCGGGAGCGAACCCGTCGCCCTCGTAGGTCGAGTACATGTAAGGCGTCAGCGACGGGAACTCGGCGGCGCAGGTGTCGATGCGCTTGTAGACGGGATGGATGCCGCGCCGGGCGCGGAGCTCGGCGACCTCGCCCTCGCCGGCGCCGACGAGCTCGGCGAGCCGCGCATCGGAAAAGCCCAGCTGCTTCAGGCGCAGCAACCCGGGCCCGTCCTGCGGCAGCCCGTCGGCGCGCAGCCCCGCCTCGACCTCGACGATGGCGCGCACCTGCTCCAGGAACCAGGGATCGTATTTGCAGGCGGCGTGGATCTCCTCGGTGCCGAGGCCGAGGCGATAGGCCTGGGCGATCACCAGCAGCCGGTCGGGCGTCGCTTTCGCCAGCGCGGCGCGGACGGCATTGCGGTCGCCGCCGCCGGCGCCGGGGATCTCCACCTCGTTGAAGCCGGTGAGCCCGGTCTCCATCGAGCGCAAAGCCTTCTGCACGGATTCGGCGAAGCTGCGGCCGATCGCCATCGCCTCGCCGACCGACTTCATCGAGGTCGAGAGGATCGGCTCGGCGCCGGGGAACTTCTCGAAGGTGAAGCGCGGCATCTTGGTGACGACGTAGTCGATCGTCGGCTCGAAGCTCGCCGGCGTCACCCGCGTGATCTCGTTCTTGAGTTCGTCGAGCGTGTAGCCGACGGCGAGCTTCGCCGCCACCTTGGCGATGGGAAAGCCGGTCGCCTTCGAGGCCAGCGCCGAGCTGCGCGAGACGCGCGGATTCATCTCGATGATGACGAGGCGGCCATCGGCGGGGTTCACCGCGAACTGGACGTTGGAGCCGCCGGTATCGACGCCGATCTCGCGCAGCACCGCGATCGAGGCGTCGCGCATGCGCTGATATTCCTTGTCGGTGAGGGTCAGCGCCGGCGCCACGGTGACGCTGTCGCCGGTATGGACGCCCATCGGGTCGACATTCTCGATCGAGCACACGATGATGCAGTTGTCGGCGCGGTCGCGCACCACCTCCATCTCGTATTCCTTCCACCCCAGCACCGATTCCTCGATCAGCACTTCGCGGGTGGGCGAGGCGCGCAGGCCGCCGCGGACGATCTCCTCGAACTCGGCGTTGTTGTAGGCGATGCCGCCGCCGGTGCCGCCCAGGGTGAAGGACGGGCGGATGATCGCCGGCAGGCCGACGCTGGGAAGCGCCGCCGTCGCCTCCTCGAGCGAGCGGACGAGGCGGCTCTTGGGCGAGGCGAGGCCGATCTTGTCCATCGCCTCGCGGAAGAGCTGGCGATCCTCGGCCTTGGCGATGGCGTCTTCGCGGGCGCCGATGAGCTCGACGCCGTGGCGGGCGAGCGCGCCCGAGCGCGACAGCGCCATCGCCGTGTTGAGCGCGGTCTGTCCGCCCATGGTCGGCAGCAGCGCCTCGGGGCGCTCGGCGATGATGATGCGCTCGACGATCTCGGGCGTGATCGGCTCGATGTAGGTGGCGTCGGCGAGATCGGGATCGGTCATGATCGTCGCCGGATTCGAGTTGACGAGAATGACGCGATAGCCCTCTTCGCGCAGCGCCTTGCACGCCTGCGCGCCGGAATAGTCGAACTCGCACGCCTG
>DASQSR010000162.1:0-5772 GCA_035642295.1 Allostellaceae bacterium
CCGCCGCCGACGACGCCTCCGGCGTCGCGGCTAAAACGGCGCAATCACGTCGAGGAGCTGCTCGCCATAGCGCGGCTGCTGGATGTTCGTGATCACGCCTTGGCCGCCATAGGAGATGCGCGCTTCGGCGAGCTTGTCCAAAGTGACCGTGTTGGTCGAGCTGATGTCCTGCTGCCGGACCACACCGGTGACCTGGAGGTTGCGCACCTCGTTGTTGACGCGCATCTCCTGGGTGCCGACGACGACCAGGTCGCCGTTCGGCAGCACTTGCGTCACCATCGCGGCGACGTTGACCGTGACCTGCTCCTCGCGCTTGATCTCGGCGATCGCCTGGTTGTTGGTGGTGCCGTTGATGTTGAAGAGGTTGTTGCTGGCGGTGGCGCCCGTAGCGGCGCCGAGAGCGCCGAGCCACTTCAGGCCCAGGATATTGGCGCCGTCTTGCTCCTGCGTATTGCGCTGGCCCTGGGTGTTGTTGTCGAACTGCGCCTTGTTGTCGAAGCTGACCTCGACGGTGAGGATATCGCCGGGCTGGTTCGCGCGCTGATCCTTGAAGAAGGCGCGGCTGCCGGTCTGCCACAGCGAATTCGGTCGGCGCTCGGCGACCATGGGCGCCGGCATCGGCAGCGACACCGGGCGATAGCCGGGCTGCTGGCGCGGATCCTGGATGGTCGTGAGCGGCGGCGTCTCGCCGATCTGGGTGATGCGCGTCAGGGCGTTGCAGCCGGTGAGCAGCCCGGCGGCGACGAGCGGCACGAGGCCGCGGATCAAAGTCGATTGCATCATTTCATGGCCTCCGCACGCGCGGCGAGCTGCGCCGGTGGAGTGACCGCCACCAGATTGGGGCCGACCACCGTAGCGTCGACGACGCGATTCGACTTGGTGTTGGCGACGCGGACGACGGCGTTCATCTCGCCATCGTCAAGCGCCTTGCCCTGGGCGGTGAGGCGCATAGACGGCGTCTCCAGCACCAGCATCACGAGGTCGCCCTTGTGCACCACCAGCGGCACCGCGACATCCTCGCTGCGCACCGGCTCCTCGGCGCGGAGCACGTGCCGCGGCGTCTTGCCGACGAGGCCGCCCGCATCGAGGATGGTGTCGGCCGCGATCCGGTCGGCACGCAGCGTCACGCTGGTGATGTCGTCCGTCCCGATGATCTCGCCCGGGGCGATCGCCCGGGCGACCACCGCGACCTTGACCATGCGGATGAGCTGGCCGGTGACGGCCTGCGGCGGCACGCTGCCTGCCGACACCGCGACGACCGCCGAGAACCGGCCGGTCCGCGGATCGAGCGTCAGGTTCTCGATCGCGAGGCTGTCCGGCGCGTTCGCCGGGGCGAGAAGGCGGAACTCGGGATTGTCGAGCCGAAGCTCGGCGCCGTCGATGCTCTGGCGCCGCGCCATCGCGGCACGCAGCGCTTTCATCACCGCCTCGCCGTCGATGACGCGCGTTGCCCGCTCGACCGAGGCCTGATCGAAGGCCGAGGCCGGCTGCCAGTCGAGCTGATGCTCACGTGCGGCGGCGGCAAGCCAGGCGGCGTCGAACAGCGTGCGCGAGCCCGGCGGCGGCGCCGGCGCGACGACGTCGGCGGCATGGGCGCCGGCATCGCTGAAGAGGTCGCCGAGGCGGATGACGTCGCCGTCGACCGTCACCGCCGGGCGCAGCATCGGCTCGGCGCGGGCCGGCACCGCGGCGAGCACGGCGGCGGCAACCAGCGCCAGGGCGCCTCGTCTTCGGATCATTCGTGCCGTCCTCATCCGCGTCACTGGATCTGGCTCAGCGTCTGCATCATCTGGTCGGTGGTCTGGATCACCTTGGAGTTCATCTCATAGGCGCGCTGCGCTGTGATGAGGTTGGTGATCTCGCTGACGATGTCGACGTTGGAGGTTTCGAGCATGCCCTGGTTGACCGTGCCGAAGGCGGTGGTGCCGGGATTGCCGGTGGTGGCCTGGCCCGACGCTTCCGTCTGCAGCAAGAGATTGTTGCCGATCGCGTTGAGTCCGGCCGGGTTGGCGAAGTTGGCGAGCTCGAGCTGGCCGACGGTTTGCGGGTTGGTCTGCCCCGCCACCTGGGCCTGGACCTGGCCGCTCGAATTGACCGAGATGGCGGTGGTGTTCTGCGGGATGGTGATGCCGGGCTCGACGACATAGCCGTCCGCCGTGACGATCTCCCCGGTGGGGCTCAGCTGGAACGAGCCGTCGCGCGTATAGGCGATCGTGCCGTCCGGCTGCAGGACCTGGAAGTAGCCGTTGCCCTGGATCGCGAGGTCGAGCGGGTTGCCGGTCTGGGCCAGATTGCCCTGGATGTTGATGCGATAGACCGCGGCGGTCTGGACGCCGATGCCGATCTGCACGCCGACCGGCACGATGGTGTTGTTGTCCGACGAGTTGGCGCCGCCGCGCCGCTCGGTCTGGTACAGCAGATCCTGGAACTCCGGCCGCTGCTCCTTGAAGCCGGTGGTGTTCTGGTTGGCGATGTTGTTGGCGATGACCTCGACATTGGTCTGTTGGGCCATCATGCCCGTCGCTGCGATATCCATGGCGCGCATGGTTCAGGACCTCTCTCACGAAACCTGGGAAATCTTGTCGATGGCGTTGCTGCGCCGCTGGTCCTCTTCGCTGAGGAAGCTCGAGACCATGCCGCTCTCGCGCGAGATCGCCAGCATGCGGGTGAGCTCGACCACCGGCTGCACGTTCGAGTCCTCGATCATGCCCTGCTGTATCGTGGCATTGGCGGGCTGGGGCGTCTGATCGGTGACCCAGAGCCCGTTCGCCGCCGGCGTCACCGCCTGCGGCACGGCGAAGTCGACGACCTGCACCGTGCCGATCGTCGCTTGCTGGGTGCTGCCGGCCTGCCCCGCCGAGACGGTGCCGTCGGGTGCGACGGTGATGCCGCGGCTGCCCGGCGCCGCCACGATCGGCTGGCCGCCGGCGCCGATCAGGGGATAGCCGTCGGTGGTGACGATCCGCCCCTGGCTGTCGAGCTGGAAATGGCCGTTCCTGGTGTAGCGCGGGCCGAGCGGCGTCTGCACCGGGAAATAGCCCTGGCCGGAAATGGCGAGGTCGAGCGGGTTGCCGGTCTGCGCGATCGGCCCTTGCCGCAGGTCGCGGACCGTGCCGGCGTCCTCGACATAGGCGAGGGGATTGTTGGTGCCGCGCGGCTCGACGAGATACTGGCTGAACAGCATCTCCTCGCCCTTGAAGCCGGGGGTGTTGGCGTTCGCCAGGTTGTTGGCGATGACGTCCATCTGGCGTTGTACCGCCATCTGGCCGGAAAGTGCGATATAGGTGGTGTTCTGCATCGAAGGTTCTGTCCGTCTGTCGCGGGCCTTCGATGCACGGCGCGTGCCACGCGCCGAAACCGCGGAGTTCCGTGCTTTTCCGGCGGCGCGGCGGCGGCCGGGGCAGGCTTTGCCGGGTAGTTCCTGCCTTTGCCCGGGTGCGCGCAATTCGCGCTTTTCGCGCTGCCGGGGCAACCCTGCATTTCACCAGTTATTAAGCTTGTGGGGCCTATTCTCGCGGCGATCTGAAGCACCCAGAGGCCAAGCGCGCCCATGTCCGAGCGGACCGTCGACGAAGCCCTCGAAACGCCCGCCGAGGAATCCGGCAGCAGGCCGAGCCGCAAAAAGCTCCTGCTCCTCATCATCGGCGGCGTGCTGCTGCTCGGCGTCAGCGTCGGCGTGCTGTTCTTCACCGGCGTCCTCGGCAAGGTCCTCGGTCACAAGGAGCCGGAGAAGGTGATGGCGGAGAACGCGCCGCCGCCGGCGGTGTTCTTCGACCTTCCCGACCTGCTGGTCAATCTCAACACCACCGGCCGCAAGGAAGCCTTCTTGAAGCTCCAGGTCAGCCTCGAGCTGGAGCGGCCGGAGGACCTGCCGCGGCTGCAGGCGGTGATGCCGCGCATCATCGACAACTTCCAGGTCTATCTGCGCGAGCTGCGCGTCGAGGATCTGCGCGGCTCCGGCGGCATCTACCGCCTGCGCGAGGAGCTGCTGGCGCGCGTCAATGCGGCCGTCGCGCCGATCAAGATCACCGACGTGCTCTTCAAAGAAATGCTGGTCCAGTAGGCGTTTCCCGGCAGGAATTCGAGCATGGCCGAAGAGCAGACGCCGCAGACCGAGGACGAGAAGCTTGCCGCCGAGTGGGCGGCCATGGCGGAGAACAACGCCGCCGAGGAGCAGCCCGCCGCTGAAGGCGACGCCGGCGACGCCGGCGGCGAGGGCGGGGTCGGCACCGCGCGCGTCCTCAATCAGAACGAGATCGACAGCCTCCTCGGCTTCGGCGAGGGCGAGGGCGGCGGCAAGGAAAGCTCCGGCATCCGCGCCATCATTGATTCGGCGCTCGTCTCCTACGAGCGCCTGCCGATGCTCGAGGTGGTGTTCGATCGCCTCGTGCGCATGATGTCGACGAGCCTCAGGAACTTCACCTCGGACAACGTCGAGGTGTCGATCGACAACATCACCTCGATCCGCTTCGGCGACTATCTCAACTCGATCCCGCTGCCGGCGATGCTGAGCGTCTTCAAGGCGGAGGAGTGGGACAATTACGGCCTCCTCACCGTCGACAGCGCGCTGATCTACTCGATCGTCGACGTTCTGCTCGGCGGACGGCGCGGCACCGCGGCGATGCGCATCGAGGGCCGGCCCTACACGACGATCGAGCGCAACCTGGTGGAACGCCTGGTCTCGGTGGTGCTGTCCGATCTCTCGGGCGCCTTCGATCCCCTGAGCCCCGTCACCTTCCGCTTCGAGCGGCTCGAGACCAATCCGCGCTTTGCCACCATCGGCCGGCCGGCCAACGCCGCCGTTCTGGCGCGGCTCCGGGTCGACATGGAGGATCGCGGCGGCCGGCTCGAGGTGCTGCTGCCCTATGCGACCCTGGAGCCGGTCCGCGAGATTCTGCTGCAAGGCTTCCTCGGCGAGAAGTTCGGCCGCGATTCGATCTGGGAAGCGCATCTCGCCGGCGAGCTCTGGTACACCAGCGTGCCGATCGAGGCGGTGCTCGACACCGTCGAGCTGTCGCTGCGCGACGTGCTCGATCTCAAGGTCGGCTCGCGCGTGCTGCTCAACGTCAACTCCAGCTCCGACGTGCAGCTGGTCTGCGGCGATCTCCCGATGTTCAAGGGCAAGATGGGCCGCAAAGGCGGCCATATCGCCATCCGTATCAGCGAAAAGATGGAAAAGGATCGAGGCCACAGCCCATGACCCTGACCCTCAGTGCCGACCTCACCGTCGCGATTCTGCTCGTTTTCACCCTCTTTTACGTGGCGCGGCTGAACCGTCGCCTGGGCGCGCTCCGCGCCGACAAGGCGGCGCTCCAGACGCTGGTGCACAGCCTGACGCAAGCCTCGCAGAGCGCCGAAGCCGGTATTCGCGGCCTCAGATCCGCCGCCGAGGAGGCCGGGCGCGAGCTGCAGAAGAAGCTGCAGGAAGCGCAGTCGCTGCGCGATGATCTCGCCTACATGATCGACCGCGGCGGCGGCGTCGCCGACCGGATGGAGAGCCAGCTGCGCTCGCGCCGCGAGGAGCCCAGGGGGGAAGCGCCGCGGGGACGTCCGGCCGAGCCGTTGCGCGCGCCGGCGCCCGAGCCGCGGCGCGCGCCTCAGCCCGAGCCGAAGCCGGCGCTGAATTTCATCCAGGAGATGGCGCAGCGCCTCGCGCCCAATAGCGGCGCGGCGCCCTCCCGCTCCGAGCGCGATCTGATGCGCGCGCTCGCCGGCCGACGGAGCTAGGAGCCGGCGCATGGAGTTCCGTCTGCGCCTCGTTCCCATCGCCAT
>DASQSR010000163.1:0-2109 GCA_035642295.1 Allostellaceae bacterium
GCGCGCCTCGGGCGGCAGCGCTTTGTCCCAGAGTTCGGGCCGCCCGGCCGCGGCGCGGGCGCCGCCCTTCGGCGCCGTCGGCCGGCCGGGGACGACGCGCCCATACCAATAGGCGTCGAACAGCGCATCGAAGCGCTCCCACTCTCCACGGTCGCCGGTGAGCATCGTCTTCAGCGCCAGGCGCTGCGCCCTGGCATCGGTCGGGCCGGCGGCGAGCAGGGAGAGCGCCGCTTCGCTCTCGCCGGGCCCCAAGGCAAAGCCGTTGCCGCGGAGATGGGCGATGAAGCCGCGCAGCCTTGCGGCGGGTCCGCCGGCGGCGGGGAGGAGCGGGGCGGCGCGCTCCGTCACGTCGCCTTGCCGACGAGGCGTGCCGCGATTTCGCGTGGCACTGCCTTGAGATCGGATTCGGTCTTGAGAAGGCAGATGAGGCTCGTCTGCAATGCCTCCGGGTCGTCGGCGAGCGAGCGGAAATCGAGGCCGCTGAGCGCGCTCGCCCAGTCAAGCGTCTCGGCGATCCCCGGCTTCTTCTCCAGCTCCTCGCGGCGCAGCAGCTGGACGAAGCGGACGATCTCCTCGCCGAGGCGCCGATCGATGCCGGGGAGCCGCGCGCGCAAAATCGTCAGCTCTTTCGCCTCGTCGGGGAAGTCGAGCCAGCTGTAGAGACAGCGCCGGCGCAGCGCGTCGGAGAGCGCGCGCGTGCCGTTGGAGGTCAGCAGGACATGCGGGATCGATTGCGCGCGGATGGTGCCGAGCTCGGGAACGGTGACCTGGAAATCCGACAGGATCTCCAGGAGAAAGGCCTCGAACTCCTCGTCGGCGCGGTCGATCTCGTCGATCAGCAGCACCGGCGGGGTCGGCTGCGAGATGGCGTCGAGCAGCGGCCGGCGCAGCAGGTAGTCGGCGGAGAAGATGTGGCGCTCGATCTCGTCGCCGGAGAGCCGCTCCTGCTCATGCGCCCTGATCGCCAGCAGCTGGCGCTGGTAGTTCCACTCGTAGAGCGTGGCGTTGGCGTCGAGCCCTTCATAGCATTGCAGGCGGATGAGCCGCGCGCCGAGCGCCGCCGCCAGCGCCGTGGCGACGGCGGTCTTGCCCACCCCGGCCTCGCCTTCGAGCAGCAGCGGCCGCTGCAGGCCGATGGCCAGCGCCAGCGCCATGGCCAAGGCGTCATCGGCGATATAGCCGACGCCGCGGAGATCGGCTTGCAGCGTCTTGTAGTTGAAGGTCACAGCGCGACGCGAAGCGTCGTCGCCGGCGGGCGGCAGCGGTTGCTCTTGCAACCGCGAAAGCCCGCACCGCGCCGGCGAGACTCAGGGCGCGATCTCACCCCACCAGCCCCAGCGACTTCGCCGTCTGCCACACGCGCCAGTGATCGTGCGGCATGGCGGTATGGACGAGGCCGAGATGGGCGAAGGCGTCATTGACCGCATTGGAGAAGGCCGAGACGCCGCCGACATTGGGGGATTCGCCGACGCCCTTGGCACCGATCGGGTGATGCGGCGAGGGCGTCGTCGTGTGGTCGGTCTCCCAGTGCGGGGTCTCCACCGCGGTCGGCAGGAAGAAGTCGAGGAGACTGACGTTCTGCGCGTTGCCGAGCGCGTCATAGGCGATCTCCTGCCCCATGGCGATGGCGAGCGCCTCGGTGAGCCCGCCATGCACCTGGCCCTCGATGATCATGGGATTGATGCGCGTGCCGCAATCGTCGAGCGCGTAGAAGCGCCGGATCGTCGAAACGCCGGTATCGACGTCGACATCGAGGGCGCAGACATAGGCGCCGAACGGGTAGGTCATGTTCGGCGGGTCGTAATAGCTCACCGCCTCGAGCCCTGGCTCCATTCCCGGCGGTACCTTGTTGTAGGCGGCGAAAGCGATCTCGGCCATGGTCTTGAAGCGCTCGGGCGCGCCTTTCACCCGGAAGCGGTCGACGTCCCATTCGAGGTCGTCGTCATGGACCTCGAGGAGATAGGCGGCGATCATCTGCGCCTTGGCGCGGATCTTGCGCCCGGCCATGGCCGTGGCAGCGCCGGCCACGGGCGTCGAGCGCGAGCCATAGGTGCCGAGCCCATAGGGCGCGGTGTCGGTGTCGCCCTCCTCGACGGTGATGTTGGCCGC
>DASQSR010000164.1:0-2146 GCA_035642295.1 Allostellaceae bacterium
GCAGGATGGCGATGCGGCGCTCGTCATAGAAGGTGTCGCGGTCGATGCCGAGCCAGTCCCGGAGACGGTCGCCGCTGCGGTCGTTGAAGGAGAGTCCGGTCTCATGCACCTTGGTGCCCGGCGCCTGGCTGGTGATGAGGAGCCGTGCCGAGGGGAGGCCGCGCAGCACCGGCCGCGGGCCGAGCGGGAGATGCGGCGCGCATAGCGTGCAGGCGCGCAGCTCGGCGAGGAGGCGGTCGAAATCGTCCTCGGCGTGGGCGCGCATGGCCAAATTGGGCTGCAAATCCGTGGTGCGTCCTTCGACAAGCTCAGGATGAGGAAGATTTTTTCGGGCATCTTCCGGGGCCACAAAGAAACGTCCTCGTCCTGAGCCTGTCGAAGGACGCTTGATCGGAGTGCAGCGCCGGCTCACGCCGCGGCGGTGCCGCGTTCGCGTTCGATGGAGTTGAGCTCGTCGGAGACGGTGGTGCGGTGCATGTCGCGGCGATAGCGCGTGTCGTCATAGGGACGGCCGCGATGCATGGTGCAGCGATCGTCCCACATCACGAGATCGCCGACGCGCCAGCGGTGGCAATAGACGAAGCGCGGCTCGGTGGCGAAGGCGATCAGCTCTTCGATCAGCTTGCGTCCCTCCGCCTCGGGCCAGCCGATGACGTGCGAGGCGTGCGAGGCGAGGTAGAGCGTCTTGCGGCCGGAGCCGGGATGGCGGCGCACCAGGAGCTGCGGCACCGGCGGCAGCGCCTGCCGGATCTCGGCGTTGAACTCGGTGAAGCCGATCTGCGCGCGCGAGCGGAAGATGCTGTGCTCGGCGACGAGGCCGTCGAGCGCGCGCCTTCTCTCCTCGGGCAGCGCGTCATAGGCGGCGCGCATGTCGGCGAACTCGGTCTCGCCGCCTTCGGGCGGAATCTCGCGCGCCGAGAGCAGCGAGCAACGCGCCGGCACGTATTTGAAGGAGCTGTCGGTGTGCCAGAGCTGGTTCCCGCGGTTGAACAGCAGCCGCTGGTCCCGCGCGCTCATGACGCGGTCTTCGGGATCGAGATTGGAGATATCGGCGATCTCGGGACGGTCGAGGCGCGACTTCCTGCTGCCGGCATATTCGGGGCTGGTCTCGAGCGGGCCGAAGCGGCGCGAGAATAGGATCTGCTGCGCGTCGCTGAGCGGCTGACCGGGGAAGACCACCACCGCATGACGGTTGAAGGCGCGCTCGATCTCGGCGAAATCCTCGGGCGGCACCTCGCGCGTCAGATCGACGCCCGTCACCTCGGCGCCGATATGGGGATGAAGCGGCGTCACGCGAATGACCATGGCTTCCTCCTTCGAGCCGGAAAGTATGCCGCCGCCGGCGGCCGCCTTCAATCGGCGGCAACCGGAACGTCCATTGCGCCGCCGCTGTTTCCCCGACAAGGCACCCCCCCCCCGTGGAGCGCCGGGATGCCAGGGGCCGCTAAACTGCAACACTAACCGCGCCGGATTGGGCTAGACTGGCGGTAAACACCACGGGAGGAGGGCCCCCATGATCATCGAGATGCGTACCTATCAGCTGAAGCCGCGCAGCCTGCCGGAGACGATGAAGCGCTTCGGCGAAGCGCTCCCGGCGCGGGTCAAGCTGTCACCCTTGGGCGGCTTCTGGTACACCGATGTCGGCGCCCTCAACCGCATCATCCATGTCTGGCCCTATGCCAATCTCGGCGAGCGCGAGCGCATCCGCGGCGAGGCGGTGAAATTGGGCACCTGGCCGCCGAAGATCGGCGAGTTCATCGAGAGCATGGAGTCGAAAATCCTGCTCCCGGCGCCGTTCTCGCCGCCGGTCGAGCCGCGCCGGCTGGGCGGCATCTACGAGTTCCGCTCCTACATCTACAAGCCCGGCTCGATCCCGCAGGTGATCGACATCTGGAGCAAGGCGATCGGCGAGCGCGTCAAGCTGTCGCCGCTGGTCGGCGCCTGGCACACCGAGCTCGGCCCGCTGAACCAGTGGGTGCATATCTGGGCCTATCAGGATGCCGGAGAGCGCCAGCGCATCCGCGCCGAGGCGGTGAAGCGCGGCATCTGGCCGCCGCCGGGCGGCAGCGGCGAGCTGCTGGTGAGCCAGGAGAACGTGCTGGCGGTCCCGGCGGAATTCTCGCCGCTCTGCTGAGGGCGCCGGGGC
>DASQSR010000165.1:0-5007 GCA_035642295.1 Allostellaceae bacterium
CGCGCAATAAGCGTGAGCTGCACAAAAGGCTAGAAGCGCCGTAGGCAGGGGAACGGCTGTTCGAGGCCGTCGCCTGAGGGGTGCTATGGTAGCCTTTCTCGACCACCCGCTCTTTGACATTGTGAAAGCGCCAATCGTCCACTCGCGACGATCGGAACGCCCGGGCGCCAGGTGCCCGCTCTCCGCCCCTAAGGGGCGGAGAGCGTTAGGGTGAGGCGGGGCGATGCACGACTTCCGCCTGCGCCACAGGCGTTTCCAGGCGGAAGTGAGTCACTGAATCACCCCCCGAGAAAGAGTCATTGTTGTACACCAGTGAATCACACTCCTCCCCGGGGGAACGCGCGGCGAACGCGCTCCGCGCGTTCGTCCGCGCCGGCGCCAGCGATTGCGTTAGCAATCGCGGAAGCCACACGGTTCTGACTAGCCGCTCCCCCGCCTACCCCACCCTCCGCCGCGCCAGCATCGTCTCGAACGCCTCGAAGATCTTCGGCACGTGCACATGCTTGTAGGGAAAGGTCTCCGCCGCGTCGCGCAGATGCACCGCCATCGTCGCGTTGGCTTCGAACACCAGCAGCTTGCCGGCGGGATCGAGGGTGAAATCGATGCCGCAGAAATCGAGATCGAGGCGGCGGCCGATCGCGGCGAGCGCCGCCATGGCCTTTCGCCCCAGCGTCGCCGCGGGGTCGGCGAGGAAGCGCGCTTCCTCGGCGCGCTTCCAGGAGGGATGCAGCATGTCGGCCGAGAAATAATGGACGAGCCAATGCTGCGAGATCGCGAGGTGATAGGGATAGGGCGCGCGATCGACGAAGATGACGCGGTATTTGCGGAAATAGCCGTCGGGCGAGCGGTAGTCGCAATAGGCGGTGAGATAGCAGGCTTCCGCCTCGCCGAGATCGGCGGCGGCAAGATCGGCCGCGCTGTCGATGAGGCGCACCCCCGCGCCGCCATGCGCCCCGATCGGCCGCAGGATGAGCGGAAAGCCGATCGCCGCCGCAACCCCGGGATCGCCGAGCGCGTCGCGCGCGACCCGCGCCACCCGCGGCACCACGACATCGCCGATCCCGGCAAGGCGCTGCGGCAGAAGGTGGCGCTGCGTCTCGGCCACGCTTTCCGGGGCGTTCAGCAGCGGTGCCGTCCGGCGCGCGAGAAAGCGCCACACTTCCGGCAGCAGCGCCTCCGCCATGTCGGGATCGCCGGCGGCGTTGAAGACGAGATCGTGCGGCGGCAGGCGCTCGGCCTCGCCATCCTTCGCATAATCGATGAACCAGGTGATGCGCGTCGTCGTCGCGCGCGGCAGCAGCGCCTCGATCGGCACATTGCCGAAGCCGGAAGCGGCGAGGATCAGCACGCGCTGCGCCTCCACCTTCGTCGCCGCCTCGACGAAGACGCTCTGGCGCCGATAGGCCTCGTCGCGGTGGCGCCGGGCCTCGCCGAGCTGTCCCTCGGCTTCGAGGATGGCCGCGAGATTGCGATGCGCGACGATGAGATCGGGATCGAGCCGCAGGGCGAGGGCGTACCAGCGCTTCGCCTCGGCGCGCCGCCCGGCCGAGAAGCAGGCGGTGGCAATGTTGAAGAGCGCAAGCGGCGCGCGCGCCTCGAGCGCCGTGGCCGCGAGCTCCGCCGCCATCGCCTCGGCCTCGGCGCCCTGGCGGCGCCAGGCCGCCGCCAGGGCGCGATAGCGCGCCGGGTTCTCGGGATCGCCCGCCGCCTCGCTTTCGAGCGCGGCCACCCTTTCGTCGGTCATGGCCCGGAGCCTAGCATACCGGGCCCGCTTGCCTCCCCTGCCCGCCCATGCTTTGCTCCGGCCGGGAGGAAGCCATGAGCAAGATTCGCGACCTCGACGGCGCGGTGTCGGCGATCGCCGACGGGACGATGCTGGTCATTCCCGCCGATTATGCCGGCGTCGCCATGGAGGCAACCAGAGCCCTCATCCGCCGCGGCGTCCAGCGCCTCCATCTCGTGACCTTGCCGGCCTCGTCGTTGCAGGCGGATCTCCTCATCGGCGCCGGTGCGGTCGCCACCATCGAGACCTCGGCGGTGGGCTTCGGCGAGCTCGGCTCCGCGCCGCGCTTCACGGCCGCGGTGCTCGCCGGCAGCATCAGGCTCAAGGACGCCACCTGCCCCGCCCTTCATTCGGCGCTGCGCGCGGCGGAGATGGGCAATCCCTTCGGTGCGCTGCGCGGCATCATCGGCTCCGACCTGCTGCGCCAGCGTCCCGGCTGGCGCGTCATCGACAACCCCTTCGCCGAGAACGACCCGATCGTGCTGCTGCCGGCGATCCGCCCGGACGTGGCGTTGTTCCATACGCCGCTCGCCGACCGGCGGGGCAATGTCTGGGTCGGGCGGCGGCGCGACCTCTTCACCCTCGCCCATGCCTCGGCGCGCAGCGTCGCCACCGTCGAGGCGCTCTACGACGGCGATCTCCTCGCCGACGAGGTGATGGCGGCGGCGACCATTCCCGCCTTCTATATCGAGGCGGTGGCGCTGGCTCCGCGCGGCGCCTGGCCGCTCAAGATGGGCGATCTCTATGGCGAGGACACCGCCCATCTCCTCGACTACATCGCCCTCGCCGCGACCGAGGACGGCTTCCGCCGCTATCTCGACGATCACGTGCTCCGCCGTCGCGCCGCCTGAGATGAGCGCAGCGAGCGATCCGATAAAGCCCGAAGAGGTGCTGATCGAGGTGGTGCGGCAGCTCCTCGCCGGCGCTCGCCACGTCGCCGTCGGCGCCAACTCGCCGATCCCCGCCGCCGCGGCGTTCCTCGCGCAGCAGCTTCAGCCCGACGGCCCCATCGTCTCGCTGCAGCAAAGCCCCGAGCACAATCTCTGGACCGATGGCGGGCGCGAGCTCTTCGACAGTGCGGGCCAGGGCCGGATCGACGTCTTCTTCTTCTCCGGCGCGCAGATCGACGGCAGCGGCAACATCAATCTCAACGTCATCGGCGACTACGCCCATCCCAAGGCGCGGTTTCCCGGCGCTTACGGCTCGGCCTATCTCTACTTCATGGTGCCGCGCATCATCCTGTTCCGTCTCGAGCATTCGCGCCGCACCCTGGTCGAGAAGGTCGATTTCATCAGCGCGCCCGGCACCAGCCCCGCCAACGTCTTTCGCCGCGGTGGACCGATCGCGCTGGTAACGCCCCTCTGCCATTTCAGCTTCGACAAGGCGCGCGCCCGCTTCCGCCTCGAAACCGTCCATCCCGGCCACAGCGTCGCGGAAGTCGAGGAGAAGACCGGCTTCGCCTTCGATCGTCCCGCCGAAGTGCCGGAAACGCCCGCGCCGCCGTCCGAGGTCCTGGAGCTTCTCCGTCGCACCATCGCCCCGGAGCTCGCCGCGATCTATCCCAAATTCGCCGAACGCGTCTTCGGCATCCCGCTTGCGGCGGCAACAGTGTGATGTCGGCACACCCCCCTCCCTTCCCTCCCCCTCAAGGGGGGAGGGGCCTTTCTCAACGTGGCTTGAAATCCCCTCTCCCCTTGAGGGGGAGGTCGGCATCGCCCGCGCGAGCGCGCAGCGCTCGTCGCGTGCGTTGCCGGGTGGGGGGTGAGCCCCGTGCTCGTTGGCAACAGGAATAGACAGAATGACCGAATCAACTTCCGCCGGCGCCTTGGCCGGGCTCAAGGTCATCGATTTGAGCCGCGTGCTGGGCGGGCCCTATTGCACGCAGATTCTCGGCGATCACGGCGCCGAGGTGATCAAGGTCGAGCCGCCCCAGGGCGACGAGACGCGCGGCTGGGGCCCGCCCTTTCTCGGCGATGCCGCGTCCTATTACATCGGCGTCAACCGCAACAAGCGCGGCATCGCTCTCGATCTCGGCCGCCCCGAAGCGCGCGACGTGCTGTTCCGCCTGCTGGAGGGCGCCGACGCCCTGGTCGAGAATTTCAAGACCGGCACGCTCGAGCGCTGGGGCATGGGCTATGACGCGGTGCTGAAGGAGCGCTTCCCGCGCCTCGTCCATTGCCGCATCCTCGGCTTCGGCACCGACGGGCCGCTCGGCGGCTATCCCGGCTACGACGCCGCGGTCCAGGGCATGGCCGGGCTCATGAGCCTCAACGGCGAAGCCGATGGCGAGCCGCTGCGCGTCGGCGTGCCGGTCGTCGATCTCGCCACCGGCCTCAACGCCGCGCTGGCTATCATGATGGCGCTGCAGGAGCGCCAGCGCTCCGGCAAGGGCCAGCTCGTCGAGGCGACGCTCTACGACTGCGCCGTGGGGCTGCTCCATCCCTACGCCGCCAACTGGTTCCTATCGCAGAAGCCGCCCAAGCGGACCGGCAATGCCCATCCCAATGTCGCGCCCTACGACCAGTTCCGCACCAAGACCAAGCGCATCTTCCTCGCCGTCGGCAACAACCGGCAATTCGCCCGCTTCTGCGCCGAGATCGGCCAGCCGGCGCTCGCGCAGGATCCGCGCTTTCGCGACAACAAGGATCGCGTCGTCAACCGCGCCGCGCTGCGCGAGGCGATCGAAGGCGCGATGGCGGCGATCGATGGCGAGGCGCTCACCATGCGCCTCCTCGAGCTCGGCGTTCCCTGCGGCGTCGTGCAGGAGCTGCCGGATGTCTTGACCCATCCGCACACGCGCCACCGCAAGATGGTCTTCGAGCGGGGGGACTATCGCGGCGTCGGCGCGCCGATCAAGCTGTCGCGCACGCCCGCGGCGCTGCGGCGCACGCCGCCGCGCTTCGGCGAGGAGAACCGCGCGGTGCTGCGCGAGGCCGGCTATTCCGACGCCGAGATCGAGCGGCTGATCGACGCCGGCATCGTCGCCGCGACCATCCGCCCGGCGGCGCAGGACTGAGGCGATGGACGACACCCGTCTCACGCCGTCGCCGACCGAGCGCGCCGCCTATTCGATCTGGACGAGCGACACGCTGCGCTACGGCGACACCGACCGCCAGGGGCATGTCAACAACGCCGTCTTCGCCACCTTCTGCGAAAGCGGCCGGGTCAGCTTCCTCTATGACGAGAAGCTCGACCTGCGCGGGCCCGACGCCAATTTCGTCATC
>DASQSR010000166.1:0-3742 GCA_035642295.1 Allostellaceae bacterium
GCGCGACGTCGACGGCGCGGCGCGGGCGGCGATCGAGGCGATGGCGGCGGCGAAGCTGCCGATCGTCGCGGTCGACGTGCCGAGCGGGCTCGACGGCGCGACCGGCGCGGTGCGCGGCGCCGCCGCCCCGGCCACGGTCACCGTCACCTTCTTCCGCAAGAAGCCGGGCCATCTGCTGCTGCCGGGGCGGGCGCTGTGCGGCGAGGTGGTGCTGGTCGATATCGGCATTCCCTCCGGCGTGCTGGGGGCGATCGCGCCGAAGACGCACGAGAACGGTCCCGCCCTCTGGCGCGAGGCTTATCCCTGGCCGCGCCTCGAGGGCCACAAATATGCGCGCGGCCATGCGCTCATCGCCGGCGGCGAGGTGATGACGGGAGCGGCACGCCTGGCGGCGCGGGCGGCGCTGCGCGTCGGCGCCGGGCTGGTGACGCTGGCGGCGCCGCCTTCGTCTTGGGCCGTCTATGCGGCCTCGCTCACCGGCGTCATCGTCCGGCCGGCGAAGGACCATGACGCCTTCGCCGAGCTGCTCGCCGATGAGCGGCGAAACGCGATCCTGGTCGGGCCGGGCGCGGGGATCACCGAGGCGACGCGGGCCGCGACCCTGGCGGCCCTGGCGACACGGCGCGGCGTGGTGCTCGACGCCGATGCGCTCACCGATTTTGCCGAGACGCCGCAGCGCCTCTTCGATGCGATCGAGGGGCCGACGGTGCTGACGCCGCATGAAGGCGAGTTCCGCCGCCTCTTCGCCGCCTCCGGCGACAAGCTCGAGCGGGCGCGCCAGGCGGCGCGGCAAAGCGGCGCGGTGGTGCTGCTGAAGGGCGCCGATACGGTGATCGCCGCCCCGGACGGGCGCGCCGCGATCAATGCCAATGCGCCGCCCGACCTTGCCACCGCGGGGAGCGGCGACGTGCTGAGCGGCCTCGTCACCGGACTCCTGGCGCAAGGGCTCGATCCCTTCCGCGCGGCCGCCGCCGCCTGCTGGCTCCATGGCGATGCCGCCGCCGATTTCGGGCCCGGGCTCATTGCCGAGGACGTCATCGAGGCGCTGCCTCAGGCGCTGCGCCGGCTCAAGGCGCAGTGAACGGATAGGGACGAAAAGATGATCGGGGATATCGGGATTTAGCGGAATCGCCGAAGACAGTTTTTCGTTCTCGTCGCCTATCCCCAGCCGTCCCCCGGATCCCTATTTATGTCTTGATAAACGCGCGATGGTCTCGCGCGTTCGGCGATTTGGTGTCATCGAAGTGCCATGACGACGCGCAGACTTGCCAGCGAACGAGCCGAACGGTATCCCGAGGGGGACATGAGCGAGCGCAGCAGCATCCTCGACACCGTCGTCGACCGCACCCTCGGCAATCTGCGCTCGCTGCGCACCGCCTGGCGCGACATTGCCGCGCAGGCGCGCGGCGCGATCACCGGCGCGCCGCGACCGGAGCTGTCGCGCGACGATGCCGACCGGCTGCGCCGGCAGCTGCGCGACTGCCTCTCGGCGCGTGGCGGCGTGGTGACGAGCCGGGCGCGGGCGGCCGATCTCGGGCGCACCTATCTGGCGCTCAACAGCACCGGGCGCGAGCGCTTCCTGACGCTGCTGGCGAGCGAGTTCGACATCGATCACGCGGCGGTGGCGGCGCTGGGCGAGCGGCTGGTGCGCGCCGAGGAGAATGGCGAGCGGCGCAAGGTCGAGCGGTCGCTGCGCCAGGCGCTCGAGCCGCCGCGCATCAAGCTGCTCACTCAGTTCAACGGGCTGCCCGAAGGCGTCAAGTTCCTGGTCGACATGCGCGCCGAGCTGCTGAAGCTCGGGGCGCAGGACCCGGTGCTGGCGGCGCTCGAGAGCGATTTGAAGACGCTGCTCGCGAGCTGGTTCGATATCGGCTTCCTCGAGCTCACCCGCATCACCTGGGAGGCGCCGGCGGCGCTGCTCGAGAAGCTCATCGTCTACGAAGCGGTGCACGAGATCCGCAGCTGGACGGATCTCAAGAACCGGCTCGAGGACGACCGGCGGTGCTTTGCCTATGTCCATCCCCGCATGCCGCATGAGCCGCTGATCTTCGTCGAGGTGGCGCTGGTCAACGGCATGTCCAACAGCGTGCAGTCGCTGCTCGACGAGGCGGCGCCGGTGGGCGATCCCGGCGAAGCGGATACCGCCATCTTCTACTCGATCTCCAACTGCCAGCGCGGGCTCGCCGGCATCAGTTTCGGCGATTTCCTCATCAAGCGCGTCGTCGACAGCCTCGCCGCCGAGCTGCCGCATCTCAAAACCTATGCGACGCTCTCGCCCATTCCCGGCTTCCGCGCCTGGCTCGACAAGCGCATTCCCGAGGAAGGGGAGGGGCTGCTCACCGCGGCCGAGCGCAAAGCGATGCAGCAGCTGCTCCCGGCCGAGCTGGCGAAGGAGGGTGTCGGCGAGCTGCTGTCGCGGCCGCGCTGGCATGCCGAGGAGCCGGTGGCGCAGGCGCTGAAGGCGCCGCTGCTGCGGCTCGCTGCGCGCTATCTCCTCACCGAGAAGTCGCCGCGGGGACGGGCGCTCGACCCGGTGGCGCATTTCCACCTGACCAACGGCGCGCGGATGGAGCGGCTCAACTGGCTCGCCGACCTCTCCCCCAAGGGGCTGCAACAATCCGCCGGGATCATGATCAACTATCTCTACCGCCTGGCCGAGATCGAAAGTAACCATGAGGCCTATAGCGGCGAGGGGCAGGTAGCGGCCTCCTCGGCGCTGACCCGGCTGGGGAAAACCTGAAATTCGCTGCGCCCTCAGCGATTCGCCGGAAAATCTTGCCAGAAAAAGATAAAAAGCCGCACGAAAGGCCGGTTTTTCGTTGTTGATTAACTTTTGGCCTCTAGCGTGAGGGTTGAATACAGCTGAGAGCCGCAGGGCACCATGTCGATCTTCAAGATCTGGGTCAAGAGCGAATCCCAGGCCACGGTCGAGCCCGGCAACCGGTTCTGCCGCCGGCGGCGCGACCATGTGACCGAAACCGCCACGGTGCTGGAACTGCGCCCCGATCCCTTCGGCATTCCCCACGTCCATTTCACCCTCGCCTTCGAGCAGCCCTCGCACGGCTCGGTCTATGAAGGGCTGCGGGTGCTGGCGCTGCGCACCTTCGTCGACGCCTATCCGGAGCGGATGGCTTAAGGCGCTAGGCGAACGCCGGAGGCGTTCGTCCGCGGCGGCGACAGCGGTTGCGCCAGCAACCGCGAGAGCCGCACCTCTCCGGCAAGCGTAGGTTCGGTTCCCCCCTCACCCTCCCGCCGCTGCGCGGCGGGCCCCTCCCTCTCCCACAAGGGGGGAGAGGGGAAGACGAACTCCCGCAAGGGGAGAGGGGTAGACGTTCTCACTGAGCCCTTAACTCCTTATACTGAGGGTCTCCTGTAGGAGACCGCCATGGCCGTGCCTGTTGCTGTTTCGTCTGGTCCGGCGCCGCTGGCCGCGGCCGAGAGGCTGGGGCTGCTCCAGGCGCTGGAGCGCAAGGTGCTGTGGCTCTCCTCGTGGATGATCCACAACGCCAACCATCTGCGGGAGAGCCGCGACGGGCTCAAGGTCGGCGGCCACCAGGCGTCCAGCGCCTCGGTCGTGACGCTCATGACGGCGCTCTATCTCGACGTGCTCCGCGCCGAGGATCGCGTCGCGGTGAAGCCGCATGCGAGCCCGGTCTATCATGCCCTGGCTTATCTGCTGGGCCGCCAGACGCGCGACAAGCTGCAGAATTTCCGCGCGCTGGGCGGAGCGCAATCCTACCCG
>DASQSR010000167.1:0-2624 GCA_035642295.1 Allostellaceae bacterium
TTCCGGCGGGCACCGGCGCCTCGCCGACCTGGCCGGAGGCGACCTGCTGGTTCTGCTCGAGGATCGCGTTCTGCACATCGGTGGTGGTGATGCCCAGCTTGGCGAGCTTGTCGGGGTCGAGCCAGATGCGCATGGCATAGCGGCGCTCGCCAAAGATGGAGACGCTGCTCACGCCGGGAAGGCGCTCCAGGGGATCGACCAGCTGGAGATAGGCGTAGTTGCTGATCGTCACCGGGTCGATCGAGCCGTCGGGCGAGTAGAGATTGACCGCCATCACGAAATTCGGATTCTGCTTCGAAATCGTAACGCCGGTCTGGCTCACCTCGGACGGCAGCTGCGCTGCGGCTTGCGATTCCCGGTTCTGCACGTCGACGGCGCCGATATCGACGGGGTAGCCGATGTTGAACGTGACGCTGATCGACGAGCTGCCGGCGTTGGAGCTGACCGAGGAGATGTAGATCATGCCCTCAGCGCCGTTGACCTGCTCCTCGATCGGGGTCGTGACCGTGTCCGACACCACCTGCGCGCTGGCGCCGTTATAGGTCGCGGAGACATTGACCTGCGGCGGCGTAACATCGGGGAATTGCGCCACCGGCAGGGCGAAATAGGCGATTGCCCCCGCAATCACCATGATGATGGCAATCGCCGAGGCGAAGATCGGACGCTCGATAAAGAAGTTGACCATCAACCCGGTCGACTGCCGCTAATGGTTTCAGCCCAGCGCCGACCCGCGCATGCGCGGCGCGGGCTCGGCCGAACGAAAGGCTGGGAACCGAAAAAGAGCGTCGGCGCCCTCGCTACAAGCCAGGAACGGAAACGAGCCGGTGGCGTTCCCTGAAAAACGCGAGAGCGGGACGCTTGTGGCCAAGGCCCATTCGCATCGCCGGCCGAAATCGGGCGGGCGACCGACGCAGCGGGAAGCGGAGCGACGGCTCGAGCGTGTTCTCGACATCGCGCGGAAGCAGTTTCTCGCCGGCGGCTACAGCGACACCAGCCTCGATGCGATCGCCCGCGCTTCGGGCGTCGCGAAGAAGACGCTCTATCACCATTTCCGCAGCAAGGCCGGGCTGTTTGCCGCCATTCTAGAGGCGCTGCGCCGGTCATGGATCGCCGAGTTGCGCGACGTCGTCGTCCGATCGCGCGAGCCTCAGCTCGTCCTGGAGGCGGTAGCCCTACACCTGCTCGAGGTCGGCACGCGGCCACCGATGATCGAGCTCCATCGTCTGCTCTTGGCCGAGGCACACCGGTTTCCGGAGCTGGTGCAAAAGCACTATGACCGGCGCGCGCCGCGCGGCATGGAGCCGCTTCACGCCTATCTCGGCGCCGCGGCCGGGAACGGCGCCTTGCGGCTCGACGATCCCGCGCTCGCAGCCGAGCAGTTCACCCATCTCGTTCTCGGCGGCGTCAGGACACGGCTGCTGCTGGGCGTCGCCCGGCGGCCCGGCCCGTCGGAGCGGCGCCGCATCGCCCAACACGCCGTCGCCCTCTTCCTCCACGGCTGCGCCGCGCCGCGCCGCTCAAGCGCCGTCGCGCATGGCGGCCTTGCCGTGGCGGCGTCGGCGCCGCAGCCGCAGGAGTGACCGCGGCGGCGTCACCGCCGCAGCACGAAATCCTGCCATGGCCGGCGCTGTTCCCAGCCCTCGCGCTCGAGCTCGGGGGTCAGCGCCTCGCCTTGGGGATAACCCAGGCAGAAATAGCCCAGGAAGATCCAGCCCGTCGGCACCTCGAGGGCGCGGCTGACATCGGCGGGGTCGAGGATCGACACCCAGCCGAGACCGAGCCCTTCGGCGCGCGCCGCGAGCCATAGCGTGTGGATCGCCATCACCGCGGAATACTCGGCCATCTCCGGCATGGTGCGGCGGCCCAATCCGTGGCCTTGCGCCGTGCCGCGATCGGCGAACGCGGCAAGCTGCACCGGCGCCTCGTCGAGCCCCGCCAGCTTAAGGCGGGCATAGCGTTCCGACCGCTCGCCGGCATAGGCGGCGAGCGCGTCGGCGTTGCTGCGCATGAAATTCTCGCGCACCGCGGCGCGGCGGGCGGGCTCCTCCACCAGCACGAAGCGCCAGGGCTGGCTGAGGCCGACGGAAGGCGCGAGGCTCGCCACCTCAATGAGGCTCTCGACCGTCCCCGGCGGCAGCGCGTCGCGGCGGAAGCGGCGCACGTCACGGCGCCAGCGGATGAGCTCGCGCAGCTGGTCGCGAAACGCGGCGTCGAACCCGCTCATCGCTTGCCGCGCGCATCCACCGGCCAGATGTCGACGAGCGTGTCGCCGCGCACGAGGTGATAGACGTCGTGCAGATTGACGGTGGGGTCGCAATGCGGGGTGACGCATTCGATGATCGCGCCGAGCGGCGGTTTCGCCGCGCCTGCCGGCAGGACGAGCTTGCCATGCTCGTCGCCGAAGAACGCGTAGCGGCTGCCCGCGGGCGCGCCGGCGACCGCCTCCGGCGCCGGGCCATCGGTGGCGAAGGCCTTGAGCCCGGCATCGCAGGTGACATAGCCCGGTACGTTGGCGCTCACCACCGCGGTGGCGACGAAGAGCGCGGTCTCGAAGGGCGGCGCGTTGCGGCCGTCCTTGAGCGCGTTCTGGTAATCGACATCCATGAAGACATAAGAGCCGACCT
>DASQSR010000168.1:0-2368 GCA_035642295.1 Allostellaceae bacterium
ATTTCTACAGCGAGGCGCTGGGGCTCAAGGACGGCTTCCGCCCGCCCCTCGCCTTTCCCGGCTACTGGCTCTATTGCGGCGAGCAGGCGGTGGTGCATCTGGTGCCGCGCAGCGGCGAGATCGGCGCCGGCCCCGGCGACACCACCGGCAATTTCGACCATGTCGCCTTCGTCGCCCAGGATTACGAGGCGATGCGCGAGCGCCTGCAGCGAATGCGCCTCCCCTTCCGCGAAAACGAGGTGCCCGGCATCCGCCTCAAGCAGCTCTTCGTCCGCGACCCCAACGAGGTGATGATCGAGATCAATTTCCCGCAGCCCTGAGGCCTACAATGCTGCGGTCGCATGACTGCCGGCGAGGGCAGCCTGGCGGCGAGCGGCAGCGCGCGGGACGGAACCAGGCGGCGAGACGTTATCACCTTCGGAAGGGGGACCGGAGGAGCCATGATGTCGAGCCTGGGATGGGCGATCTTGATGGTGGGCCTGGCCTTGTCGGCCGATGTGGGCTGGGCGGAATATCGCGAATGGAAGAGCCGGCGCGACGCCGTCCGGCGCGGCGCGACCTTGACCCGGAAATTCGGCCTGCGCCCGCCGTCCAAGCTGCATCATCCCTAGCCCGCATTTCTCAAGCCCTCCAGTTTTGCGGTGCTTCCGCTGATCGCGGACGAGGAGTAGCGGCGCGCATCCTGTTTTGGCGCGATGAAGGCAGCCTGCGGGCGAGCGGGTCCGGCGTCGCGGCGTGGGCGACGGGTGTCGGGGTTATGGGGCTGCGCGTTCTGGGTCGTCAGGTGGCGGCTTGCGCCAATCGCGCATGAGCCTCCCGGAACTCGTGCTGATAGGGGCAGGCTGAAGCCATGGCGAACTTGATACGGCGGACGCTGCGCGTGATGACGGCGCCGATCTTGAGGAGCGCGAGGCGGATGGTGCCACAGGTGGCCTGTGCGAACCGGGTGTGGCTGAGGCCGATGCGGCGCAAGGCGCAAAGCAGGACGTAGGCCATCGAGGCGAACCACAGGCGGAGCTGGTTGGCGCGCATGGTGGCAGTCGAGGTGCGATCGGCGAACAGGTCGAGCTGGCACTCCTTGATGCGGTTCTCCATATCGCCCCGCGCGCAATAGACCCGCTCGTAGAGATAGCGCGCCTCGCCTTCGGCGCGCGTCAGCGAGGTGACGATGAAGCGCGGATTGGCCTCGCCTCCGGTGTACTCGGCCTTGGCGATGACCCGGCGCCGGCGGCTCCAACTGTCCCGGGTCGCCCACTGGAACTCCTTGAAGCGGCGCGCCGGCTTGCCGGTGCGCCGGCTCGTCTCGCCGGCCTGGGCGAGCTCGGCCTCGATCTCGGCGATGAGACGGTCGTTTTTCGCCAGCCCGAAGAGATAGTCGACGCCGTTGGCCTCGCACCATGCCATCAGCGCTTCGCGCGCGAAGCCGCTATCGGCGCGCAGCAGAATGCGCACCCTGGGCCACCGCGCCCGCACCTGCGCCACAATGCGCGCCACCTCCTCGACCGAGCCGGCCGAGGCGTCGATGTTCGAGCGCCGCAGTTTCGCGGCCAACAGGTGCCGGCCGCAGAACACGTAGAGCGGCAGATAGCAGTAGCAATCATAGTAGCCGTGGAAGAACCGCCCCTCCTGCCGGCCGTGCAGCGGGTCGTCCGTCGCATCGAGGTCGAGGACGATCTGCTGGGGCGGCCGCCGCTGTGCCTCCAGGAACAGATCGACCAGCAGCCGCTCGATCGCCGCCGGATCATGGCTGATCCTGTGATAACGCGTCGCCACCGGCCGACCCAGCTCCAGCCGGTTCAGCGTGCTCTTGCCCGCCACCGGCGCGCAGTCTTCCCGCCGTGCCTCGAGCTTGCCCGCCAGCACCGCCATCACCGGGTCATGGCGCAGCTCGTCATGGTCGTTGAGATCTTCATAGCCGAGCGCGATCCCGTACACGCGCTGGCCCACCAGGGTCACCACCTCGTGCTCGATCAGATCCGCTCGCCGCACATCACGAAAGCACGACGCAAACCGACGCGTCAGCCCGATCGCGCGATCCGTCGCCCCCAGCAGCAGCGCGCCGGCGTCCGACGTCACCCACCCGCCGTCGAACGCCGCGACAACCGCGCGCCCTTCCACGGCTGCAAATCCAAACAAATCCGCGCTACACTCTGTCGGCATCGGGGCGTCTCCTTGGACCCGAGTAAATCGTTGCTGCACAACAATTTTCTCAGAGTCCGCGCCCCGATGCACCTACCCAGTTTGAGAAATGCGGGCTAGCGTCCACCGCCGCGCCCTCGTCGCGTTCGCTCTAACGGATCCGCGCTACCGCCTGCCGCAGGGTCTCGGCGCTGTTCTCCAGCGCCTTCTCTTCCGCGCGATCGAGCCG
>DASQSR010000169.1:0-2683 GCA_035642295.1 Allostellaceae bacterium
TCGTCGGGCGCAAGCTCCGGGGTCGAGACGACTTCCACCCGCATCGCCGTATCCGGCGGACCGTGGCGGTCGCGGCGGATGGCCCAGGCATACATGCGCCGCGGCACATGGCCGAGCGGCGGGATCTCGCCGACTTCGTAAAGATCCTTGACCGGGCGACCGGCGCCCGGCGCGGGCTCGAACGGGATGATTTGGGCAGGCTCGCTCATGGGATAGGCACTCCATTGAGGCCGCTCTCGTGCGGCGCAGCATTTCCTCGTGCACAAACCGCTTGCGTGCGGCGCAGCGTCAATGTGAACAATTGTGACGGCAGAATGTGGTCTGCTGCAACGCACAAAAGGCGAAACGTGTCCAATTTTTGCATTGACTCGACATATTATTACAATGCTTCTCGTCTGGCGGAGGCGGTGGTCCCGCCAATGTTAGTGAAACGCGCGGCGAGCTGATCCGGTCCGGCGCGCCCGGCGATTTTGCGCCGCAGCGAAAAGCGGCGGGAGGACTAGCGGCGATGAGCGAGACGACACGGCGCGACGAGCCCTGGCTCATCCGGACATATTCCGGCCATTCCTCGGCGGCGGCGTCGAACGCCCTCTATCGCACCAACCTCCAGCGCGGCCAGACCGGCCTTTCGGTCGCCTTCGACCTGCCGACGCAGACCGGATATGACAGCGACCACCCGCTGGCCAAGGGCGAGGTCGGCAAGGTCGGCGTGCCGGTTGCGCATCAGGGCGACATGCGCGCCCTCTTCGACGGCATCCCGCTCGCGCGGATGAACACCTCGATGACCATCAACGCCACCGCGCCCTGGCTGCTCGCGCTCTATATCGCCACCGCCGAGGAGCAAGGCGCCGCGCGCGAGGCGCTGGCCGGCACGACGCAGAACGACGTCATCAAGGAGTATCTGTCGCGCGGCACCTACATCTTTCCGCCGGGCCCGAGCCTCCGCCTCACCGCCGATGTCATCGCCTATACCTACCGCGAGCTGCCGAAATGGAACCCGATGAACATCTGCTCCTACCATCTGCAGGAGGCGGGAGCGACGCCGGTGCAGGAGGTCGCCTATGCGCTGGCGACGGCCGAAGCGGTGCTCGATGCCGTCATCGCCTCGGGCCAGGTGCCGGCGGCGGACCTGCCGCAGGTGATCGGGCGCCTCAGCTTCTTCGTCAATGCCGGCATCCGCTTCATCACCGAGATGTGCAAGATGCGCGCCTTCGCCGCGCTCTGGGACGAGCTGACGCACGAGCGCTACGGCGTCGCCGAGGAGAAGTATCGCCGCTTCCGCTACGGCGTGCAGGTGAACTCGCTGGGGCTCACCGAGCAGCAGCCGGAGAACAACGTCTACCGCATCCTCATCGAGATGCTGGCGGTGGTGCTGTCGAAGACGGCGCGCGCCCGCGCGGTGCAGCTTCCGACCTGGAACGAGGCGCTGGGCCTGCCGCGGCCGTGGGACCAGCAATGGAGCCTGCGGCTGCAGCAGATCGTCGCCTATGAGACGGACCTTCTCGAGTTCGGCGACATTTTCGACGGCGCGCCGGAGATCGAGCGCAAGGTAACGGCGCTGAAGCAGGAGATCCTGGCCGAGCTCGAGCGCGTGCGCCGCCTCGGCGGCGCGGTGGCGGCGGTCGAGAGCGGCTATATGAAGCAGCGTCTCGTCGAATCGAATGCGCGCCGCATGGCGGCGATCGAGCGCGGCGAGCAGGTCGTCGTCGGCGTCAACCGCTATGCCGAGAGCGCGCCCTCGCCGCTGCTGTCGGGCGACGAGGCCGGCTTCCTGGTGCCGGATGCGAGCGCGGAGGAAGAGCAGTGCCGGCGCCTTGCGGCCTGGCGCGCCGCGCGCGACGACGCGAAAGCGGCGGCAGCGCTCGCCGCGCTCGCCCGCGCTGCGGCGGAGAACACGAACATCATGGCGGCCTCGATCGACTGCGCCCGCGCCGGCATCACCACCGGCGAATGGGCGGAAGCGCTGCGCCGCGTCTTCGGCGAGTATCGCGCGCCGACCGGCATCGCCCAGGCGGCGGCGGCGCGCGGCGCCGACGAGCTCGGCGCGCTCCGCCGCCGCGTCGGCGAAGTCTCCGTGCAGCTCGGCCGGCGGCTCAAGATGCTGGTGGGCAAGCCCGGCCTCGACGGGCATTCGAGCGGCGCCGAGCAAGTGGCGCTCAAAGCGCGCGATGCCGGCTTCGAGGTGGTCTATGAGGGGATTCGCCTGACGCCGGCGCAGATCGTCAACGCCGCGCTGGAAGAGGGCGTCCACGTCGTCGGCCTTTCGATTCTTTCCGGCAGCCACGTGCCGCTGGTGAGCGAGGTGCTGCGCGGCATGGCGGCGCAGGGCATCGGCCACGTGCCGGTGGTGGTCGGCGGCATCATCCCGCCCGAGGACGAGGCGCAGCTGAAGCGCCTCGGCGTCGCCCGCGTCTACACGCCCAAAGATTACGACCTCACCGCCATCATCGGCGACATCGTCGAGCTCGTCGCCGGCGAGCCGCGGCTCGCGGCGTGAGGTGTCGCTGTGATAGGCGGCCTTTCTTCAAGCCAATTTCTGCGACATGCCGCTGAGCCGGGCCGCGGCAGCTTCATCCGCCTGGCGGATATCGTCCGGCCATATCCTGGAGGCAAGAGGACGCGCGGCAATGATCGCCGCAACGAGCGCGGGCAAGCTACCGATGGGCCAAGTGTAATGCTCGTC
>DASQSR010000170.1:0-2056 GCA_035642295.1 Allostellaceae bacterium
GTGATCGTGCTCGGCGGCAATGGCAGCGGCAAGACCACCTTGCTGCGCTGCATCTCCCGCATCCTCACACCCAGTACGGGCGAGGTGCGGGTGAACGGCAACGATCTCACGCGGCTCAAGGGCGAGAAGCTGCGCCGCGCCCGGCTCGATCTCGCGGTGATCTCGCAGCACGCCGCGCTGGTGCGCCGGCGCGGCGTGCTCGCCAATGTTGCGACCGGCGCGCTCGGCCGTCACCAGAGCCTATGGACGGCGCTGGGCGGGCTGCCGAAAGCCGAGCTTGCCGCGGCCGAGCGTTTTCTCGCCGAGGTCGGCCTCGCCCATCTTGCCCGGCAGCGGGCGGGGACGCTCTCGGGCGGGCAGGCGCAGCGCGTCGCCATCGCCCGGGCGCTGGCACAGCGCCCGCGCGTGCTGCTCGCCGACGAGCCGGTGGCGAGCCTCGATCCCGAAGCCGCCGAGGAGATCATGCGCCTGCTGCGGCGCCTCGCCGCCGAGGAGAACCTCGCCGTGCTCTGCGTGCTGCACCAGGTCGAGCTCGCCTATCGCTATGCCGACCGCGTCGTCGGCATCCGCGAAGGCCGGGTCGCTTTCGACCTGCCGAGCGGCGAGGTCTCGCGCGAGGCGGTGCGCCGGCTTTATCTCAGCGAGGCGGCATGAGCGGCGGCACGCTTCCCGCCGGCAAGGCGACGGCGGCAACCGGCTGGTCGGCGCTGCTCGCCGGCGCGGGGCGGCTCGCGGTGCTGCTGGCGGTGCCGCTCGTCATCGTCCAGTCGCTCATCGTCGTCCAGGCGCGGCCGCAGGACCTCATCACCGGTGTCCACGGCATGGCCGACATCCTCCGCCGCGCCATGCCGCCGGATTTCTCGCAATTCCACGCGGCGCTCTGGCCGACCTTGGAGACCATCGACATCGGCATCTTCGGCACGATCACCGGGGTCATCCTGGCGCTGCCGCTCGCCGTGCTCGCCGCCAGCAATGTCACGCCGTCGCGCCCGCTCTATTATGCCGCGCGCGGCATCATCGGCTTCACCCGCGCCGTGCCCGACCTGGTCTGGGCGCTCTTCTTCGTCACCGCGGTGGGGCTGGGGCCGTTCCCCGGCGGGCTCGCGCTGGCGGTCCATTCGATCGGCATGCTGGGGCGGCTCTTCGCCGAGACCATCGAGCACATGGACATGGCGCCGATCGACGCGCTGTCGCTGACCGGCGCGCGGCGCCTCCAGATCTTCACCCATGGCGTGGTGCCGACGGTGCTGCCCTCGCTACTCGGCATCAGCCTCTACCGCCTCGACGAAAACATCCGCTCCTCGCTGGTGCTGGGCTTCGTCGGCGCCGGCGGCATCGGCTTCGAGCTGCTGACGGCGATGAACCTCTTCCAGTACCGTGAGGTCTCGCTGCTGCTCATCATCACTTTCGTGATCGTGCTCGCCGCCGAGCGGCTTTCCGCCGCGCTCCGCGCGAAGCTCGCTTAGCACCGAACGGGTGAGGGGCGGGCGGTCTGGCTCGCGCGCCGGAAACGGCTATGCTCGGGCCGGCTCATCGCCAAGGGAGGTCGACATGATCTTAGAGATGCGGGTCTATCATTGCATTCCCGGACGCCTGCCGGCGCTGCTGAAGCGGTTCGAGACCAAGACGCTCGGCATGTGGGAGAAGCACGGCATCCGCCAGGCGGGCTTCTTCACCACCGTGGTCGGCGAGAGCAACCAGCAGCTCGTCTATTTCCTCGCCTGGGATTCCCTCGCCGAGCGCGAGCGGAAATGGAACGCCTTCATGGCCGATCCGGAATGGATCGCGGCGCGGGCCGAGACCGAGAAGGATGGGCAGATCGTCGAGCACATCGTCAACCAGCTGCTGGCGCCGACGTCGTTCTCCGCGGTGAAGTAGCGAACGGCGCCGCGGCCGCGGTCGCCGGGATTTACCCGGCGCCGGGCGCGGCGCTAGTCTTCCCCCGTTGAACGACGGATCGCCTCGATCCCAGCACAACGGGGGGAACATGCATCAGGGACGCTCCGACACCTGCCTTTGCTGCGGCGTCTGGGCGCGCCGGCGCTTCCTGCGCGCC
>DASQSR010000171.1:0-2795 GCA_035642295.1 Allostellaceae bacterium
CGGCGTCGACGGCCTCAAGGCCACGGCAGCGGAAGTGCAGCAGGCCGGCGGCGAGGCGCTGGCGCTGCCGACCGATATCGCCGATGCGGATGCGGTAGAGAGTGCGGCCATCGCCGTCGAGCGGCAGTTCGGCCCGATCGACGTCTGGATCAACTGCGCGATGGCGACGATCTTCGCGCCGGTGCATTCGATCGAGCCCGAGGAGTTCCGCCGCGCCACCGAGGTCACCTATCTCGGCTTCGTCTACGGCACCATGGCGGCGCTGCGGCGCATGCGTCCGCGCAATCGCGGCACGATCGTTCAGGTCGGTTCGGCGCTGGCCTATCGTGCCGTGCCGCTGCAAGCAGCTTATTGCGGTGCCAAGCACGCGATCCGCGGCTTCACCGACAGCCTGCGCTCGGAGCTCGAGCACGAGCAGAGCGCGGTCCATCTCACGATGGTGCAGCTGCCGGCCCTCAACACGCCCCAATTCGACTGGGCGCGCAACAAGATGCCGCGGCGGCCGAAACCGCTCGGAACGATCTACCAGCCGGAAGTGGCGGCGGACGTCATTGTCTTCGCCGCTCATGCGCGGCGCCGCGAGATCTATGTCGGCGGCTCGACCGTCGAGGCGATCATCGCCAACAAGCTCGCGCCCGGTCTTCTCGATCGCGTTTTGGCGCATCGCGCGGTCGGCGGCCAGCTCGCGCGCGCGCCGGCGCCGGCCGATGCGCCCGACAACCTCTTTGCTCCGGTCGCCGGCGATCACGGCGCGCATGGCCGCTTCGACCGCGAGGCGACCGGGACGAGCGCCGAGCTATGGCTCGCCAAGCACCGTCCGCTGCTGCTGCTTGCTGGCGGCATTGGCGCGACCGGGCTGCTCGCCGCGGTGTTTTTCGGCGGCGCTCGCGCGGCGCAGCGCGTGCCGAGGCTGTCGTAGCGTTCCTCGCCCGAGCGCGAAGCCGAGCAGCAGCCCCACCGCGACGATGCCACCGGCCGCCAGCAGCCCATTCCTGGGGTTCCGCTGAATCCGCTCCTGATGCGGGGTAAAGCCCATCGCTTCCGCGATCAGCTCGGCAATGTGGCGGGTTGCACGGCCGCTGACTTGTTCGATCTGCTCGCGGCAGCTGAAGCCGTTGGCCAGCACGAGCGCCTCATGCGGCGCCCGGCGGAGCCGCGGCAGCAGCGCCTGCTCGGCGATTTTTTGCGACCAGTGGTACTTCCCCGCCTCGAAGCCAAAGGAGCCCGCCATGCCGCAGCATCCCGTAGGCATGATCTCGGCCTCGACGCCCAGGCGCTTCAGCACGCGGCTCTCCGCCGCGGGATCAAGCACGGCATGCTCGTGGCAATGGACCTGCACCAGCGCGCGCCGGCCGGGTAGCTGCGGCAGCTCGAATTCGCGGCAATGTTGGTCGAGGAATTCGGTGAAGAGGTAGCTTTGCTGCTTGAGCCGCTGCACCCGCTCATCCTCGGGAAAGAGCGCGACGATCTCGTCGCGGAAGGCAGCGATGCAGGCGGGCTCGAGCCCGACCACGGGCAGGTTGCGCTCAAGGTCCGGGCCGAGCGTCTCGAGCAGCGCGCTGATCAGCCCTTTGGCGCGATCGAGCATGCCCCAGTCATAGAGCGGCCGGGCGCAGCAGAGGAGACGCGGCGGGACGGTGACGCGCCAGCCCGCCGCCTCGAGCACGCGGACGGCGGCGATCGCCGTGGCGGGACGGAAGAAATTGCTGAATGTGTCGGGGAAGAGGACGAGCTCGCGGCCGTTCGGATGGCGCGGCGCGTGGCGCGAGAACCAGTCGCGGAACGTCTCGCGCGCATAGGGCGGCATCTGCCGCTCGCGGGCGATGCCGCCGGCGAATTTGACGAGGTCGCCGATTCCCGGCGTCTGCGTCAGGAAGTTGGCGAAGCCCGGGGCGAGGCTCGCCGCGCGCGACCAGAGATGGATGAGCCCCATGGAATAGGCGGCGCGCGGCCGCAAGCGCCCTTGATAATAGTGGGCGCGGAACTCCGCCTTGTAGGTCGCCATGTCGACATTGACCGGGCAGTCGTGCTTGCAGCCCTTGCAGGCAAGGCAGAGATCGAGCGCCTCTTCGACCGCTGGCTGCTTCCAGCCCTGGTCGATGGCGCCGCCGTGCAGCATCTCGAACAGCAGACGAGCACGCCCGCGCGTCGAGTGGCGTTCCTCGCGCGTCGCCATATAGCTGGGGCACATGACGCCGCTCGCCAAATCGTGCTTGCGACATTCGCCAACGCCGACGCAGCGCATCGCCGCGCGATCGAAGCCCCCGCCCTCGGTCTTGAAATGAAAATGCGTCGGGAGCTGGGGCGGGCGGTAATCGGGGCCGAGGCGTAGATTGGAGGTGATGGGATAGGGGTCGACGACCTTCCCGGGATTCATTTTTCCGGCGGGATCCCAGATCGCCTTGAACTCGCGGAAGGCCTCGATCAGCTCCGGCCCGTACATCTTCGGCAGCAACTCGGCCTTCGACTGGCCGTCGCCGTGCTCGCCCGAGATCGAGCCGCCATGGCTCAGCACGAGATCCGCGGCCTCGTCGAGAAAGCGGCGCCATTTGGCAACGCCGGCCTCGCTGCGCAGGCCGAAATTGATCCGGCAATGGATGCAGCCATCGCCGAAATGGCCGTAGAGCGCGGATTCGTAGCCGTATTTCTTGAAGAGAGCGTCGAGCCCCCGGAGATAGTCGCCGACCCGCGCCGGCGGCACCGCGGAATCCTCCCACCCCTCCCACGCATCGGGATGGCCGGGAACGAAGGCGGTGGCGCCGAGCCCGGCCTTGCGCACTTCCCAGATCCGCTGC
>DASQSR010000172.1:0-8361 GCA_035642295.1 Allostellaceae bacterium
GCCGCGGCGGCAGCGCGGAACGGCGTCCCCTCGGTGCGGCTCGGCGACGCCTATGCCAGCTATGGCCGCTACCCCGAGGCGATCGCCGCCTTCCAGCAGGGGCTGGGGAAGGGCGGGCTCGACCATCCCGAGGAAGCGAAGCTTCATCTCGGCATTGCCTGGCTCGCGGCGGGAGAGAGGGCTAAGGCGGCTTCGATGTTGGAGAGCGTCGCGGGCGAGGGGGGCGCGCGCGATCTGGCGCAGCTCTGGCTGATGGTGCAGCAGACGCCGGCGGCGGCGAAATAGGGCCGGCGCTTGCGCCGCGGCCAGGGTTGGGCGAGGCTCGCGGCCGACATGTCGAAAATCACCGTCGCCGAATTCCAGGAGATCATCCGCGAGAGCCTGCCTTTCGCGCAGAGCCTCGGCGCCGAGGTGGTCGAGCTGACGCCGACACGGGTCGTGCTGCGCCTGCCTTATCGCGACGATTTCCTCCGGCCGGGCGGCACCATCAGCGGCCCGATGCTGATGGGCCTTGCCGATCTTGCCATGTACGCGCTGGTGCTGGCCGCGATCGGCCGCGTCGAGCTCGCCGTCACCACCAGCCTCACCATCAACTTCCTGCTGAAGCCGCCGCCCGCCGCGGTGCGGGCCGAGGCGCGCCTCCTGAAGCTCGGCAAGCGCCTCGCCGTCGGCGAGGTCGAGCTCTATTCCGAGGCCGACCCCGGCATGGTGGCGCACGTCACCGTCACCTACTCCATCCCGCCGCGGGCGGAATGATGCGGTAGCATAGTACCACGACCAGAATGTGACTGATTGGCGGGGTTTTATAGGCTTGACTGGTGGCGGTTTGCTGGCATACTGCGCCGCCTTCAGAGGGACCGATGAAAACCTATTCTGCCAAGCCGTCCGAGATCGACAAGAAGTGGCTGCTGATCGATGCCGAAGGGCTGGTGCTCGGCCGCCTGGCGTCGATCATCGCCGACCGGCTCCGCGGCAAGCACAAGCCGACCTATACGCCGCATATGGATTGCGGCGACCACATCATCGTCGTCAACGCCGAGAAGGTGACGCTGACCGGCAACAAGCGGCGCGACACCGTCCTGCGCTGGTACACGGGCTTTCCCGGCGGCCTCAAGGAGCGCAGCAAGGGGTCGGTGCTCGAGGGCAAGTATCCCGAGCGCGTCATCGTCAAGGCGGTGGAGCGGATGGTGCCGCGCGGGCCGCTCGGCCGGCGCATCATGGGCCATCTCAAGGTCTATAAGGGACCGGCCCACCCGCACGAGGCGCAGCAGCCGCAGCCGCTCGACGTCGCGGCGATGAACCGCAAGAACAAGAGGGCGTGACCCAGATGGCGGATCTCCAGCAATCGCTCTCCGGATTGCGCGAAGCGCTGCAAAGCGCGCAGGTCGCGCCGCAGCAGACGGCCGCGGTGCCGGCGGCGGAGGCCAAGCCACGGCTCGACGCGCAGGGCCGCGCCTATGCCACGGGCAAGCGCAAGAACGCCGTGGCGCGGGTCTGGATCAAGCCGGGCAGCGGCAAGATCACGGTGAACGGCCGCGACAGCCCCATCTATTTCGCGCGGCCGGTGCTGCGCATGCTGCTCAACCAGCCTTTCGCCATCGCCGAGCGGCTCGGCCAGTACGACGTCGTCTGCACGGTGAGCGGCGGCGGGCTTTCGGGGCAGGCCGGCGCGGTGCGCCACGGCATCAGCAAGGCGCTCACCAATTTCGAGCCGGGGCTCCGGCCGGCGCTCAAGGGGCAGGGGTTCCTGACGCGCGACAGCCGCGTCGTCGAGCGCAAGAAATACGGCAAGCGCAAGGCCCGACGCAGCTTCCAATTCTCGAAGCGCTGACGCGCGCGACAGCTCGTATCGCGAGGGCGCTTCGGTTCCGATCGAAGCGCCCTATTTATTTTCATGGCCTGAAGCGACGGAGGCCTTGATGGCAGCGAAAGTGTTCATCGACGGCGAGGCCGGCACCACCGGACTCCAGATCCACCGGCGGCTCAGCGAGCGGCGCGACCTCGAGCTGGTCTCGCTCGCGCCGGCGCGGCGCAAGGACGCGGCGGCGCGCCGCGACATGCTGAACGGCGCCGACCTCGTGATCCTCTGCCTGCCGGACGATGCGGCGCGCCAGGCGGTCGGCCTCATCGAGAGCAACAGGGTGCGGGTGATCGACGCCTCGACCGCGCACCGCACGGCGCCGGGCTGGATTTATGGCTTCCCGGAGATGGCGAAGGCGCAGCGCGCCGCCGTCGCCGCCTCGCACCGGGTCGCCAATCCCGGTTGCTATCCGACCGGCTTCATCGCGCTGGTGCGGCCGCTGGTCGAAGCGGGTCTGCTGCCACGGGACTGGCCGGTCACGGTCAATGCCGTCTCCGGCTATAGCGGCGGCGGCAAGAGCATGATCGCCGAGTTCGAGGACGAAAGCGCGCCCGGCTACACCCGCGTTCCCTTCCGCCTCTATGGCCTCAGCCTCGCGCACAAGCACGTGGCCGAGATGCATCGCCATACCGGCCTTGCCCTGCCGCCGCTCTTCGCGCCGGCGGTCGGGCGCTATGCCCAGGGCATGCTGGTCGAGGTGCCGCTGCAGCTGAAGGCGTTGCCGAAGGCGCCGCGCCTCGGCGATGTCCACGCGGCGCTGGCCGAGGCCTACAAGGACGAGCGCTTCGTCGAGGTCGCAAGCCTCGCGGAGGCCGCAAACCTGAAGACGCTCGATCCCGAAGGATTGAACGGCTCCAACCGCATGCGCCTCTTTGTTTTCGGCTCGGATGAGGTGGGACAGGCGCGTCTCGTCGCGCTCCTCGACAATCTCGGCAAGGGCGCGGCGGGGGCGGCGGTGCAGAACCTCAACCTGATGCTGGGCCTTCCCGAAGCGACCGGGCTCGAAGCGGCGCTCGCCTAGCCCTGCGGCGCAGCAGCGATGCGCTGAGCGCAGCCCTGCCAACCCGGCATCGCTGGACCGAAGCGGCGTCCCATGGCAGGCTTTCCCCAAGCGAGCGGCCGGCGAGCGGCTGCCGAGGGAGGAAGGAGAGCCGGCGATGGGCCAGCGCTATCTCGAGGGCATCCGCGTCCTTGACCTGACGCAATTCGAGGCGGGCCCGTCCTGCACCGAGGCGCTGGCCTGGCTCGGCGCCGAAGTGGTCAAGGTCGAGAATCCCAAGGGCGGCGATCCCGGCCGCTCCTCCTTCCGGGGCAAGCCGGGGCAGGATTCCTGGTACTTCCTGCTGTTCAACGCCAACAAGAAATCGGTCGCGGTCGATCTCAAATCGGCGAAGGGGCTGGCGCTGGTCAAGGACCTGGCGCGCCGCGCCGATGTCTTCGTCGAGAATTTCGCGCCGGGCGCGGTCGAGCGCCTCGGTCTCGGCTATGACGAGGTGCGCGCGCTCAATCCCGGCATCATCTATGCGCAGGTGAAGGGCTTCGGCACCGGCAGCCGGTTCGAGCGCGGCCTTGCCTTCGACATGATCGCCCAGGCCTCGGGCGGCCTCATGAGCATTACCGGCGAGCCGAACGGGCCGCCGATCAAGCCGGGAACGACGCTGGGCGACACCGGCACCGGCATGCTGCTGGCGATCAGCATCCTCGGCGCGCTTTACCGCCGGAAGACGACGGGCGAGGGCGAGCGGCTCGAACTCGCGATGCAGGACGCGATCCTGCAATACATCCGCGTCGCCTTCGCCGCCACCGCGACGACCGGCCAGCCGGCGCAGCGCAACGGTTCGAAGCTGCTCTCCGGCAAGACCGCGCCGAGCGGCGTCTATCCCTGCAAGCCCGGCGGGCTCAACGATTACGTCTATGTCTATGTCAGCCGCGCCAACCCGGCGCATTGGCGGCGCCTCCTCGAGGTGATCGGCCGCGCCGACCTCATCGGCGATCCCCGCTACGAGACGGTCGAGGCGCGCGCGCAGCGCGAGGAGGAAGTCGACGCGCTGATTGCCGACTGGACGCGCCGGCATACCAAAGAGGACGCGATGCGGCTCATCAGCGAGGTTGGCGTGCCCGCGGGGGCCGTGTTCGACACGGTCGAGCTCAACAACGATCCCGATTTCGCGAAGCGCGGCATCATGCAGGTGATGCAGCATCCCGCCTGCGGCGATTTCAAGATGCCGGGCTGGCCGGTGCGCTTCAGCGGCGAGACGCTGAGCGTGGCGCCGGCGCCGATGCTCGGCGAGCATAACGAGAGTGTGCTGGCCGATTGGCTCGGACTCGGCGCCGGCGAGATCAAGAACTTGCGCCAGGACGGCGTGATCTGAGGGAGCGGCGAGAGACGCCGGCGCAGAGAAGTAGCGCCGCCTGACGTGCTCCCGCGGGGAGGAAGGTGAGTCATTGGTGTACAACGCTGACTCCGCCGCGGGGGTGAGTCGCTGACTCACCTCGCCGGCGAAAGCTTCACGATGTCAAAGAGCAAGCTGCCGTTCTCGATAAAGGGCGAGAAGGCGCCCTCCTCGACACTGGTGCGGCGTCGCAGCCGACCGCCACCATCCCTCAAGGGGGGAGGGGTGGTTCCGACAGGCTGGGATTCGATCCAGCCTAGCACAGCACCCCACAGCGCCGGGGCGGCGCCGCGCGGCGAGCCGCGGCTCGCCAGGTCCGGTTCAAGAGAAGGACGAGTAATTCTCCCTTTCTTTGCTGAATTTTAAAGACTTGGCGATAGCCTCCCTGTCCTGCGCGCGCAGGAGAGGTTTATGCGCTTCAGCGATTACCGGATCAAATCGAGGATCTATGCCGGCTTCGGAGCGCTCGTGCTGATCGCTGCGGCGGTCGCGCTGTTCGGCGTCTTCGAGCTCAACGGCATCGACCGCGCGCTCGGCAAGTTCGTCGGCCTTGCCGGCAACAGCGCGCGCAATCTCGATGTTCAGCGCCTCTCCCAGCAGATGCGGGCCGACGCCCTCAAGTTCCAGACCAGCGAGGATGAAGCGGCGGTCGCCGATTTCGACACCGCCGCAGCGAAGGCGAGGGAGCTGCTGGAAACGGCGATCCGCACGACGCCCTTCGAGGAACGGCGGCGCCTTTACGGGGATGCCGCGGCGGCCATTGCCAGCGCGAAGCAGCATTTCGACACGCTGGTCGGTCTCGGCAAGACCATCGCCACGGCCCGCGCCAAGCTCTTCACCGTCGGCGACGACCTGACGGCCGCGTCCAGCAAGCTGGTCGCGGCGACGCGCGAGCAGAGCAACATCCCGGTCCGGGCGCAGGCCATCAATGTCGAAACGTCGGTGCTGCTCGTCGGCGTCGCCAATTGGCGCTTCCTGGCCACGCAGGACCCGAAGGGCCCGGCGACGTTCAAGACCAGCTATGAAGCAGCCGGAGCGGCAATCGCCGATTTCGAGAAGAACCCCGATGCGGCGTCGTTCGCGCCAATGATCGCTCCGGTCAAGACCGCGCTCGACGCCTATAACCAGAGCTTCGGCGACGCCTCGCAGGCGATCCTCAAAGCGAACGGACTCTATACGACGACCATGGTGCCCGAGTTTGACAAGATCGTCGAGACCGGCGCCGCCGCGCAGCGGACGCTCGATAGCGATCTTGACGCGACGCGGCGGGAGACCGGCGAGACCCTCTCGAGCACCGGCGCGCTGCAGGCGCTTATGGCGATGCTGGCGCTCGTGGTCGGCGGCGCGCTCGCCTTCCTCATCGGCCGCGGCATCGCCAATCCGGTGTCCGGCATGACGCTGGCGATGAAGAAGCTGGCGGGCGGCGACAAGACCGCCCCAATCCCGGCGCAGGACGCCAAGGACGAGATCGGCGAGATGGCGCAGGCGGTGCAGGTCTTCAAGCAGAGCATGATCGAGGCCGATCGCCTGGCGCAGGAGCAGAAGACCGAGCAGGCGCGCAAGGAGCAGCGACAGAAGGCGATCGAAGGCTATATCGGCGAGTTCGACCGCTCGGTGCGCGAGGCGCTGGAGGCGCAGGCCTCGGCGGCGACCGAGATGCGGGCGACGGCGACCAGCATGTCGGCGACGGCGGAGGAAACGCAGCGCCAGGCCGGCACGGTCGCCTCGGCCTCGGAGCAGACCTCGGCCAACGTGCAGACGGTGGCGGCCTCGGCGGAGGAGATGACGAGCTCGATCAGCGAGATCGCCCGCCAGGTGACGCAGGCGGCGGAGATCGCCAAGCAGGCGGTCGCCGATGCGCAGCGCACCAACGGCACGGTCAACACGCTGGCCGAGGCGGCGCAGAAGATCGGCCAGGTGGTGCAGCTGATCCAGGACATCGCCAGCCAGACCAATCTCCTGGCGCTCAATGCCACGATCGAGGCGGCGCGGGCGGGCGAGGCCGGCAAGGGCTTTGCCGTGGTCGCCTCCGAAGTGAAGTCGCTGGCGAACCAGACGGCGAAAGCGACGGAGGAGATCGCCGCGCAGATCGGTTCGATCCAGACGGTGACCGGCGAGGCGGTGCGGGCGATCCAGGGCATCGGCGGCACGATCGGCCACATCAACGAGATCTCGACGACGATCGCCAGCGCGGTCGAAGAGCAGGGCGCGGCGACACAGGAGATCGCGCGCAACACCCAGCAGGCGGCGAAGGGCACGGAGCAGGTGTCGTCGAACATCGCCGGGGTCAACCGCGCCGCCGGCGAGACCGGCGCCGCGGCCTCGCAAGTGCTGGCCTCGGCCGAGCAGCTCGGCCGCCAATCCGAGACGCTGCGCGCCGACGTCAACCGCTTCCTGGAGAAGATCCGCGCCGCGTGATGCGGCTCCCGCGGGGAGGAAGGTGAGTCGCTGTCGCAGAACAGCGACTCTCGTTGGTTGATTGAGGCAGATCTAAAAACAGTTCCCGACATAGAGGATTACGCCGGTGGGCGCACCCGTCTGCGGGTCTCGTCCCTTCTCGATCACTTTGCGATATATAGGGGTCGCTCCCTTTGAGCACTGATTGCTCATCACCAAATCCTCGTCGAGCCATCGCTGCCGGAGCGCCTCGGCCTTGGGATCATCGGCCGGATATTCCGCGTTCATGACCGCCGTGAAGCGGTAGGTGCCCGCTCCCGTCTCCTCGAAGTGACTATTGTTTTGCATGGCCGCGATGGCGGCATCATTACCATCGCATCCGCCAAGACTCATCGCAATCAGCGCTACCGGGCAACTCGCCTTGGTCCTCCAGGACAGCATCATGGCAGGCCTCCCTTGCGGCGAAATGGCAATCCGCCCGCCCTTTCATCGGCCTCCACCAGAAGCCTATTCGACGGACGTTGCCCGCTCATTGACGGGGCCTACCGCTTCGCCCGGTTTAGTGTTGTTGACCGCAGGCTGCCCCTCGAGCGCTCGTTCGACGCGGGCAACCGTGTTGTGGCAATCGAGTTCGTCTTCCTCTCCTGCGCGCGCAGTCCGCTCGTCATACTGCTGCAGCTCCTTCGCCGCAGCGATCGTCTGGGGAGAGGGATCCGTTTTTTGCGCGCGTTCGACTTTCAGGCGGACGTTGTTCAGGTCGTCCTCACACATCGCCTGCGCAGCGGTCGCAGAAGCGAGGAGCACCATTAGGACGGTAGAAGCAACGCGCATGATACCTCCGTGCTGCGAGGCTCCACCAAGAACGTCGATCAAGGCGACGATCGCACTCGACACGCTCGGATCTGGTGGTGCCCGACGCTTCGGAGACTCAGCGAATCGGCGGAGCGCGGTCAAGGGATTCGGTTCGGGGGCGCACGCGGTACGCTTCGTGAAAACGTCAGAGGATAGCATACCGTCTTGAGGCGCCGTCGCGACGGCGTGTGCAGCGAACGACCAGCACAACGCTCAGCCGGAGCGGCGGACAAATTTTCTCACAAGAGCTTCATAGGGCGCTGCCGTATTTTCTCTGCTCAATATGAGGAGAAGCATCGTGAAGGCAGAGAAGTTCGGAAAGTTGTTGGAGGAACAGATTCCGCGGCTGCGCCGGTACGCGCGGTCCCTCGCGCGAGACGTGATCCGGGCAGACGATCTCGTTCAGGATTGTCTCTGCCGCGCCATTCAGAAATGCGACTTGTTCCACCCGGACACAAATCTCCGTGCCTGGCTGTTCACGATACTGCACAACCAGCATATCAACAACCTGCGCAAAACCGCACGTGAGCGAGCCAGTGCTTCGGTGGAGGACGTGACGCAAGTGCTGGCTACACGGCCGAATCAGCTCGCGTGGCTGGAGATCCGGGACGTCGACCGCGCTTTCGCGGCGCTGTCGCAAGAGCAGCGCCAGGTGCTCAGGCTGGTAGCGCTCGAAGGACTTCCCTATGGGGAAGCTGCAAACATTCTCGATCTTCCCGTCGGCACAGTTCGATCCCGTCTATCGCGCGCCCGCGAGGTCCTTCGCGAGCGGTTGAAATGGGAGCAGCCGCGCGCAGCCGCTTAGCGGCAGTCCGTCGAGACCTTCGCCATCCGGCATCGCCGCCAGGAAGCGGCTGG
>DASQSR010000173.1:0-5377 GCA_035642295.1 Allostellaceae bacterium
CCGCGACGGCTGCGCGTGCTTCTCCCGGTGCTCGCCGAAGTAAGCCAATGGCAAGCCGAGGCGTTGGAAACGCGGGTGCGCGCGATTGCCGAAACCTTGGGGCTGAAGCTTGGCGATGTCGCGCAGCCGCTGCGCGCCGCGTTGGTCGGCGGCACCGCGTCGCCGCCGATCTTCGAGGTGATGGAGGTGCTCGGCCGCGAGGAGACCCTGGGCCGTCTCGCCGACGCCGCCCCCGGTCATGCCGATGTTTGATTAAACCCACGCGGCGGCCTATGCTGCGCCGCAACAGCGTCAATCAGAGGTCACGCCGATGGATACCAAGACGCCCGCCGCCAAAGCCAAGGCCGCCGCCGATAGGGAGCACAACCAGGGCCCACGCGAGACGGTGACCGTCACCGACAATTCCACCGGCAGATCCGTCGAGCTACCGCTGCTGTCCGGGACGCTCGGCCCCAAGGTCGTCGACATCCGTCACCTCTACGGCGACCTCGACCACTTCACCTTCGATCCCGGCTACACCTGTACCGGCAGCTGCGAGTCCAAGATCACCTACATCGACGGCGACAAGGGCGAGCTGTTCTATCGCGGCTATCCCATCGAGGAGCTCGCCGAGCACAGCGACTTCATGGAGGTCTGCTACCTCCTGCTCAATGGCGAGCTGCCGAACGCGAAGCAGAAGGGGGAGTTCGTCCACGCCATCACCATGCACACCATGGTGCATGAGCAGCTCATCAGCTTCTATCGCGGCTTCCGCCGCGACGCCCATCCGATGGCGGTGATGTGCGGCGTCGTCGGCGCGCTCTCCGCCTTCTACCACGACAGCACCGACATCAACGATCCGCGCCAGCGCGAGGTCGCCAGTCACCGGCTCATCGCCAAGATGCCGACGATCGCCGCGATGGCCTTCAAGTACTCGATCGGCCAGCCCTTCGTCTACCCGCAGAACCGGCTGAAATACGCCGAGAACTTCCTGCACATGATGTTCTCGGTGCCGGCCGAGGAGTACAAGGTCAACCCGGTGCTGGCGCGGGCGATGGACCTCATCTTCATCCTCCACGCCGATCACGAGCAGAACGCCTCGACCTCGACCGTGCGGCTCGCCGGCTCCTCCGGCGCCAATCCCTTCGCCTGCATCGCGGCCGGCATTGCCTCGCTGTGGGGCCCCTCCCATGGCGGCGCCAACGAGGCCGTGCTGAAGATGCTGATGGAGATCGGCGACAAGTCGCGCGTGCCGGAGTTCGTGAAGCGCGCCAAGGACAAGTCCGACCATTTCCGCCTCATGGGCTTCGGCCACCGCGTCTACAAGAACTACGACCCGCGCGCCGCGGTGCTGCGCAAGAGCTGCCACGAAGTGCTGGACGAGCTCGGCGTGCGCGACGAGCCGCTGCTCGACCTCGCCATGGAGCTCGAGCGCATCGCCCTCCACGATGAATACTTCATCGAGAAGAAGCTCTATCCCAACGTCGATTTCTATTCCGGCATCATCCTGCGCGCGATGGGCTTCCCCACCTCGATGTTCACCGTTCTCTTCGCCATCGCCCGCACCGTCGGCTGGGTGGCGCAGTGGAACGAGATGATCGAGGATCCCAACGCCAAGATCGGCCGCCCGCGCCAGCTCTATACCGGCCGGACGCTCCGCCACTACGTGGCCGAGAACAAGCGTGGCTAGGCCCGGCCGCCTCGGCCCGGCGCGCGACGGCGACGGCGAGGATCGCCGGCTCTATGTCGCGAGCCTCCTCTGGCCCGAGGCGCTGCCGCGCCCGGTCAACGACAACCGCCTCTGGACGCCGGCGATCCTGATCTCGCTCGCCGCCGGCGCGGTGCTCCTCGCCACCGCGGCCTGGGGCTTCCTCTCCTGACGCGGATACCGCTCCGGCGCAGCGCGGCGCCAGCAGGTTGGCGCGAGAGCAGCGCACAAGAGTTCTTCAGGCGGAGCTGACTGCCACCGCTGGCACGTCGCTCGCCCAGCGGGCCGCCTCGCGCTCGGGGCGCATGAACGCCATCCCGATGAGACCGCCTGCAAGCATGATGCAGCCGCAGATGATGAAGCCGGTGTTGAAGCCGGCGAGCGGCGTCGCCGCCTGCTCGACGACACGGCCCATGACATAGGGCGCCAGGAGCCCGGCCGACGTGCTGATGGCGGTGCCGATGGCGAGCAGCGCGCCGCGCTGCGCGGTGGGCGTGATCTCTGCGACAACGGCATTGCCGATCACGTAAATGACCGAGGGCAGCGCCACACCAGCCGTCGTCAAGGCGATCTTCAGGGAGATGCCCGGCACGTAGGGCATGATCGCCAGTGCTGCACCGCCGATTGCGACGCAGGCGCCGCCCAAAAGGCCGCGCGCCACCCGGCTCGATCCGCCGCGTGCGAGCAGTCGCTGGGAAAGCCAGCTGATGGCGATCACCGTGATGACGCTGACACCGGACGGCAGCGCGCCCAACAGGCCGATGGAGCCTTGCGCCAGACCGAGCCCCTTGATCAGGAACGCTCCCTGCCAGGCTAGCGCCTGCGACAGGCCCCAATAGGCGCCGAAACCTGCGCACCAGCTCGCGACGATCGTCGGGCTGAGCAGCAGCTTTGCGTACGCGACCCGTTCGGCGCTCGGTGCCTCCTGCCTCACCGCCGCCGCGGTCCACGGCCCTTCGCGGCCGAGTGCCAGCCACGCCGCCACCCAGGCGAGGCCGACGAAACCCAGAGCACCAAAGGCCCAGTGCCAGGAATAATGGACGATGACCCAGTTGAGCAGCGGCAGCGCCACCAGGATGCCGACAGAAGCCCCTTGCACGAGGAGTGCCGTCGGCAGCGTGCGCCGTTCGTTGGGAAACCATTTGTAGGCCGCATGCAGCGCCACCGGATAGGCCGGCCCCTCGCCGGCGCCGAGAGCCACGCGACAGGCAACGAACGTCGTGAACCCGGCCGCCCCGAGCATCGGGAACTGGGTCACGGCCCAGACGATCCCCATCACCAGCAGCACCCAGCGCGTTTGCACGCGATTGGCAACGAAACCGGTAATGATCGCCGAAGCTGAGAAGAGCAGGAAAAAGCTTGAAGCGATGAGCCCGAACTCGCTCGGACTGAGCTTCAGTTCCCGCATGATCGGAACCGCGGCAATCCCGATCACCGCCTTGTCGGCAAAGTTGATGACCATGAACAGGAACAGCAGAGCGACGATCAACCAGGCTCCGCTGCGGTCGCTTTCGCGGATACCGCTTAGCCCGTCGGCGTGTGTGAGCTCAGGAGTTTGGACGTCCATTTCGATCGACTGCCGTTGCAGACATCGCTGGATGACGCGCTTATCAGAATACTGACTTCTATTATCGGAGTCACTATCGTTTCGATCACACGCATGTTACCTTCACAGCAAACCGGAGCCGATCGCCGATCCGATGCCGAATTCCGCGCCGTATGACAGGCGATGCCCGATCGCGCGCACGCTCGACATCATTGGCGAGCGGTGGACGATCCTGATCTTGCGCGAGCTTGCCGTCAGCGGACCGCGGAAGTTCCAGGATTTTGCCCACGCGCTACCGGGGATCAGTCCCAACACGTTATCGGCCCGACTGAAACGTCTCGAAGATTCGGGCATCGTCGAACGGCATTTTTACGAACAGCATCCACCGCGCGCCGAATACGTGTTGACCGAACACGGCAAGGAGTTGCGTCCCGTGCTGCGCGCATTGCGCGACTGGGGGCAGCGCCACACGACATACTGACGTGACCATCACGGCGGCCGCCGCTCGGACGACGCTGCGGCACGCCGTGCTGGCGGTCGAATTCCGGGCAGGCTGGCGTCGGCGGCCTCAAAGGACTAGCGTTGGCACGTCTCATCGCAGGCGAGGCAACGATGCAAGAGAAAATCGTGAAGTTCCAGGCGATCGCCTTCGACCTGCTGACGGCTCTGGTGGATTCCTGGACCCTGTGGACGAGCGTTGCCGGCGCCGACGAGCTGGGGCGACGCTGGCGCGCCACCTCGCTGCGCATCGTCACGTCGACCGGCGTCTATCAGCCCTATGAGGAGACGGTCCGTCGCGCCGCGGCCGAGGTCGGTCTCGCCCCGGCTCGCGCCGACGACTTGCTCGCGCGCTGGAGCGAGATCAAGCCGTGGCCGGAGACGCCGGAGATCCTGCGCCGCCTGCGCGGGCATCGGCTTGCGATCGTCACCAATTGCTCGCAGCGCCTCGCCGAGATCGCCGCCGCGGCGACGGGCGGCAGCTTCGAGGTCATCATGAGCGCAGAGCGCGCCGGGTATTACAAGACCGACCCGCGCGCCTATCTCGCCGGCGCCAAGGCGCTGGGTCTGGCGCCCGCCGACATCCTCTTCGTCGCCGGATCGGCGCATGACGTTCCCGGCGCCGGCGGAGCCGGCATGAAGGTGTACTGGACGAACCGGCAGGGTCTCCCCGTGCCCGCCGGCGCGCCGATGCCGCTGGTCAACGCGCCGGATCTCAACGCGCTGCCTCAGTTGCTCTCGGGGTGACCGCAGGCGACGGGACGGACGGATGCTCGAATGCGCGACCGGTCGCAGGTCATGCCGTCACAGCGCAGCCTGGAGCAGCTCAAGGCCGAGGCGCAGGCGCGCGCCGACCGCAACGCCTATCCGCTGATCGGGCTGAAGCCTGACGAGGTGCGCGAAGCGCTGGAGCGGCTCACCAGCCTCGACCGGGACGAATGGGCGGCTTCCTGGAGCATCATCGGCGAGCGCTATCGCGCCAGGGCGGAGAGCAAGCTCGAGACCGATCCCGCCGCCGCCGACAAGGACTTTGTCATGGCCTGGCGCTACTTCTCCTTCGCGCGCTGGCCGGTGCCGAACTCGCCCGGCAAGCAGCAGGCCTATGCGAAGGCGCTCGCCGCCTTCATTGCCCACGGCAGGCTCCAGGACCCGCCGATCGAGATCCTGCGCGTGCCCTTCGAGGGCAACGAGATCGTGGCCTATCTGCAGCTGCCGAAAAGCGCCCGGCCGGTGCCGCTGGTGATGGCGGTGAGCGGCCTCGACAGCCGCAAGGAGGACATGGCCGAGCGCTTCCAGCCGATGCTCGCTCATGGCGTGGGCTCGGTCTCGATCGACGCGCCGGGCACCGGCGAGGCGCCGATCAAGGCCGCTGCCGGCGCCGAGCGCATGCTGACGGCGCTGCTCGATGCGGTGCTGGCGCGGCCGGAGATCGACACGCGCCGCGTCGCCGTCTATGGCGGCAGCTTCGGCGGCTACTGGTCCACGATCCTCGCCGTGACGGCGCGCGAGCGCCTCTGCGCGGTGGTGGCGCAATCGCCGCCGATTGACGAGACCTTCTCGTCCGCGATGCTGGAACGCGCGCTCGGCAACAAGGAATATCTCTTCGACTACGTCGCCGCCGGCATGTCGATCTATCCCGGGGTCGA
>DASQSR010000174.1:0-18368 GCA_035642295.1 Allostellaceae bacterium
TCGGCCGCGCCGCCAATGACGGCGCCGCGGTCGCGGTCGACCTGCTGACGCGGTGCGTCTCGCCCTATCAGCTCAACCCGCTCGGCCTCGACCCGCTGCGCGACTTGCTCACCGAGCTCGTCGATTTCGCGCGGCTGCGCCGGGACTCGCCGCTGCGGCTGGTCGTCGCGGCAACGCGCGTCCGGACCGGCCAGCCGCGCTTCTTCCGCGCCGAGGAGATCACGCTCGAGGCGGTGCTCGCCTCCGCCTGCCTGCCGCTGCTGCGCCATGCCGTCGAGATCGACGGCGAGTGGTATTGGGACGGCGGCTACAGCGCCAATCCGCCGCTGCGCCAGCTCGTGCTCGACAGCGAGGCCGACGATATCCTGCTGGTGCAGCTGACACCGGAGACGCTCGAGGGCCTGCCCCGCTTCTCGCCCGACATCGCGCGGCGGATGATGCAAATCAGCTTCAACGCGCCGCTGCACCGCGAGGTCGAGGCGCTCGACGATCTCAAGGCGCTGTCGCGCAAGGACGGCCTGTTCCCGTCCCGCTTCTGCCGCAGGCTGCAGCGCCTCAGGCTGCACCGCATCGCCGCGGAGGACGACGTCGCGGGACTGGGCCGTGCCAGCACGGCGACGGTCGATCGGGACTTTCTGCTGCAGCTCAAGGAGAGCGGCCGCGCCGCCGCCGACCGTTGGCTTGCCGGGTTTGCACGCCCGGCCTGAGCTAGCGCCGCTCGCGGAAGAAGTCGCGCAGCAGCGCACCGGCGCGGCGTTCCGCGATGCCGCCATAGACTTCCGGCCGGTGGTGGCAGGTCGGCTGGTCGAAGAAGCGCGGCCCGTGCTCGACGGCACCGCCCTTCGGATCATAGGCGCCGAAATAGAGCCGGCGGATGCGGGCAAACGAGATCGCCGCGGCGCACATGGCGCAAGGCTCGAGGGTGACGTAGAGGTCGCATTGGGCGAGCCGCGCCGCGCCGCGCGCCTGCGCCGCCTGGCGCAGCACCAGCATCTCGGCATGGGCGGTGGGGTCGGCGAGCTCCTCGGTGCGATTGCCGGCGGCGGCCAGCACGGTGCCGCTCGCCCCGTCCACCAGCACCGCGCCCACCGGCACTTCGCCGCGCGCCGCGGCGCGTTCGGCCTCGGCCAAGGCAATCGCCATCGGGCCGCTCTCGGCGCCGCCGCTCACTCTGCCTCCTTCAGCGTGTGCGGCGCGTAGTGCCGGCGGAGCGGCAGCGGCGGCGCGACCGGGCGCCGCGTCGAGAGGCGGATGAACAGCCCGGTCTGCTCGGCCGAGGCGCGCCGCTCGGCGCCGACGACGAACTCGGCGGCGAGGTGCCATTTGACGCGGCCCATCGCGCTCACCCACATGCGACCGGTGAGCGCCTCGCCGATGGTGACCGGACGCTGATAGGCGATGCGGGTTTCGAGCAGGATCGGCGCCACGTCGTCGGCAAGCGCACGCGCGATCGGATAGGCTTCCTCCATCATGGCAAGGCGCAGATCCTCGAGCCAGCGGATATAGACGATGTTGCCGACGATGCCGGCGAAATCGATATCGTAGGTGCGCACCGGGATGGCGCGCTCGACGATGCGCGCGGCCGGCACGTCAGCCATGAGCGAGCGGCGGCATGGGTCCCGTCCTCGGGTTGCGGCGACAGCGGCAAGAGCCTAGAATCACCGACACCATGGCACAACCCGTCATCGGGCTGACGCTCGATTCCGAGCCGCCGGGCGGCTACTCCAAGACGCATTCCTGGTACGCCCTGCGCGAGAACTACTGCGCGGCGGTGGCGCGCGCCGGCGGGCTGCCGATCCTGCTGCCGCACGAGGTGGAGCAGGCGGGCGCCTATCTCGACCTCATCGACGGGCTCGTCGTCACCGGCGGCGCCTTCGATGTCGATCCCGCGCTGTTCGGCGCGGCAACACGCCATGCGACGGTCACCACGAAAGAGCGGCGCACTCAATTCGAGCTCGCAGCGACGCGCGGCGCGATTGGCGCCGACAAGCCGGTCTTCGGCATCTGCGGCGGCCAGCAACTCCTCAACGTGGCGCTGGGCGGGACGCTCATCCAGCACATCCCCGACGAGGTGCCCGGCGCGCTCGCCCATGAGCAGCCGAACCCCCGAACCGAGGCCGGGCATGTCGTGACGGTGGCGCCGGGCACGCTGCTCCATCGCATCACCGGCAAGGAGGAGCTGCCGGTCAACAGCGCCCATCACCAGGCGGTGAAGGACTTGGCGCCCGGGCTCATCGTCGATGCCGTGGCGCCCGACGGCGTCGTCGAAGGCATCGAAGCGCCGGGCAAGCGCTTCCTCATCGGCGTGCAATGGCACCCCGAATATTTCATCAGCGAAGGCGACCGGAGCCTCTTCGCCGCCTTCATCGCCGCCGCGCGGCGGTGAGCGCCATGAGCGAGAGCGAGGAGAAAGGCGAGCGCATCGCGAAGCTGCTGGCGCGCGCCGGGCTGTGCTCGCGCCGCGATGCCGAGCGCTGGATCGCCGAGGGCCGCGTCTCGGTCGACGGCAAGGTGCTGACCAGCCCGGCGCTGGCGCTGACCGGCATCCACGACATTCGCGTCGACGGCAAGCCGATCCCGGAGCCGGAGCCGGCGCGGCTCTGGCGCTATCACAAGCCCGCCGGCCTCGTCACCACGCATCGCGACGAGCGCGGCCGGCCGACGGTGTTCGAGAAGCTGCCGCCGGAGCTGCCGCGCCTCGTCTCGGTCGGGCGGCTCGATCTCACCTCCGAAGGACTGCTGCTGCTGACCAATGACGGAGCGCTGGCGCGCGCACTGGAACTGCCGGCGCGCGGCTGGCTCCGACGCTACCGCGTGCGCGTCCATGGCACGGTCGATCCGGCGCGGCTCGAGGCGCTGGAAGCGGGCATCACCGTCGGCGGCGTCGCGTATGGCTCGATTCGCGCCGAGCTCGACCGCGCGCAGGGCAGCAACGCGTGGCTCACGGTCAGCCTGCGCGAAGGCAAGAACCGCGAGATCCGCCGCGTCATGGAGCATCTGGGCCTCGGCGTGACGCGGCTCATCCGCATCGCCTACGGGCCGTTCCAGCTCGGCGAGCTGCCGCGCGGCGCGGTCGAGGAAGTGCCGCGCCGCGTGCTGCGCGAGCAGCTCGGCGAAGCCGCGCCGGCGAAGGCGAAGCGCCGTGCGGATCATCGCCGGTAAGCATCGCGGCCGCGCGTTGGCGGCGCCGGAAGGCAGCGCGGTGCGCCCGACCAGCGACCGCGCGCGCGAGGCGCTCTTCGACATCCTCGCCCATGGCCGCTTCGCCGACCGCCCGGTATTCGAGGAGGCGCGCGTCCTCGACGCCTTCGCCGGCACCGGCGCCTTCGGCCTCGAGGCGCTGTCGCGCGGCGCCGCGCATGCGAGCTTCATCGAGAAGGATCGCGCGGCGCTGAAGGCGCTCAGCGCCAACATCAAGGCGCTCGGCGAAGAGCGGCACGCGGCGGTGCTGCCGGGCGACGCGCTTCATCCGCCGCGCCCGGCCGCGGCGGCATCGCTCGCCTTTCTCGATCCGCCCTACGGCGAAGACGTCGCCGCGGCGGCGCTCACCGCGCTGGCGGAAGCGGGCTGGCTTGCGCCCGATGCGCTGGCGGTGGTGGAGGTCGCGGCAAAGCGCGAAGTGACGGCGCCGCCGGGCTTCACGCTGCTGGAGGAGCGGCGCTACGGCGCGGCAAAGCTGGCGTTCCTGCGCTTCGCGCCGGCGCGCGGCTCGTGGTGCTAGGGCGCTAGCGAGCCGCGGTGCGGGAACGCGGCTAGCCGGACGGGTGCGGCTCTCGCGATTGCTGCGCAATCGCTGGCGCCGCCGCGGACGAACGCGCTGGCGCGTTCGCCGCGCGTTCCCCGGGGGAATAAGGTGATTCACTGGTGTACAACGATGACTCATTTTTTCGGGGTGATTCACTGACTCACTAGGAAGCTGTCAGCCGTCAGCTATCAGCCGTCAGCTTGGTCTTCAGTAGTCAGTTATCGGTTGTCAGATAGGCTGGCGCGGCACCCAAACTGAGGACTGAAGACTGCGCTGAGAGCTGACAGCTGAGAGCTGACGGCTGTTCACGATGTCAAAGAGCGTGGTTGCTCGAGGTTAGCACAGCACCCCTCAGCCGAGCGGCGCGGCTCCTTCGTCCGTCGAAGCATCCTTAATACTTTGTGGCGAGGCCCAGCCGCGGCCTTACTCGGAAGATATGCGTGTCACCAAATTGACTCAGGTTTGATGGGGGTGACGCGATCGTTATCTATGCAATCAAACGGCGAAGCATGAAGAAGCATGTTGAGGGAACGGATGAGACGTCGTCGCACCCAAGCCACTGCCGAAGCCCTGCGGGAGAAATCGGCCAATCTGTTGCGCATGGCATCCAATTGCCAGGATGCCTGGCTCAGCGCCGAGCTGCATCGACTGGCCGAAGAGTTCCTGATGCGCGCCGAAAGGCGCAAAGGGGCGCGGAAGCGGTAGCGGCGGCTTCAAGGCGTCACGATCAAGTGGCCTCGAACGGGTGATCGGCGCGTCTTTCCTCCCGCCCCGGCGGGCGGAAGTCAATCTTCCGGCAGTAGCCCGAAAGTGGGGTGTGCAGCCCGGAATCGGGCGCTTTACTGGTTGGCAAGTCTCACCCGGCATAATCAGCGGTTGCATTGCCGAGTGGACCGATGATGCCGTGCGTTGCACAGCTAGGAGCCGAACCTGCCCCATGCCGGCCTTGTGGGGCGCGCGCTCGCGGCTGCCATGGGCAGGGGCAGCACAGATGACGCGCGCGGGCCCACGGACCCGCCCGTTCCAGGCGTTGGCGACGGGCGGCGCGCCGACGGTGATGGCATCGCCCGGCGCCACCGTCGTCAAAGGGCCCGGCGCCGCCGACGCGCTGCTGACCCAGGTGGAGCGCGTTGCCGGCAGCGTGGGCTGGCGCGCCGTGATTTTCCATCTCTCGCGGCTCGGGCGTGCGCATCGCGCGGAAAAGCATCTGCAAATCGCCGCCAATATGCTGGAGGACGTGGTCAGGGAGCATTCGGGACAGCTCTTCCTGCTACCGAACAACGACCTCGTCGTACTGTGCAAGAGGATCAAGGCGAAGGTCATCCAGGACGCGGAAGAGACGCTGCAATACCTCTTCAACGACGACCCTTTCGCACAGCGGAGCAAGGCGACAGGCGGATTCAGCTCCACCTTCGATCTCGAGCGGGAGCACCTTGCTTGCAGCGCCGCGCTGCGCAAGTGGACGACCGCCGCGCGCGCACCCAAGGCGCCGGCTGCGCACTCCGATGCTCGGGCGACCCCTGAACAGCAAGGGGGCGCGCTCGATCCGGCGCGCGTCGGCACGTTGCTGGAGACGGTAAGCCGGCTCGATCTCGCGCCCATGCTGCGGCGACAGACGATCTGGCGGATCAGCGAGGGGCGAGCCTCCGAGGCGCATTCCGAAGAAGTCTTCATCTCGATCAAGGCGCTGCGCGAGGCCGTCGGCGCGCTGTTCGAGTTCGCTGACGATCGGCTGCTCTTCGGGTATCTGACGCGCTGGCTCGATTGCTACGTGCTGAAGACCCTGTCCTGGGAGCATTACTCCGTCGGTCCGCCGCTGAGCCTCAATGTCAACCTGGCGACGCTGCGCTCCGCCGATTTCGCGAAATTCCACAAGCGCCGCCCGGTCCGCTGGCACGGCCGCATCATGCTGGAGTTCCAGCTCGGCGACGTATGGTCCGATCTTCCCGCATTCCTCGAGGCCGCGCCGCAGCTGAAGCGGGAGGGCTATCTCATCTGCCTCGACGGGGTGGTGTTCAGCGCCGTCCGCTTCCTCAATCTGCGCCGGCTCGAGGTGGATTACGTCAAGGTCATCTGGGACGACGGCCTGCTGCGGCTCGGCGAGGAGGCGCTACGCGAGCTGTGGCAGTCGATCTCCGATTGCGGCCCCGGGCGCATGATCCTCACCCGTTGCGGGCGGGACGAAGCAATTCGCATCGGCGGAGAGCTCGGGATCCGGCTTTTTCAAGGATGGAGCGTCAACCGCAAGGCGGCGGACGCGGCGGTGAAGGTCGACGACGCCGTCGAGCTGCGCTACGCGAACGGCAAGATCCGGCTCGGCACGGTGCGCGAGGTGAGGACGGACGGGGTCATCATCCTGGTGGGCGGCGCCGAGGGCCAGACCGCGATACTGGTCGATCCGCGGCGCCTGCGGCCCGGCAAGTCGGTGCGATGGCAGCTCACGCGCGATTGAGATAACCCTGAGACACGACACCCGCGCGGGCACCGCTGCCGCGTGCGCCGCGGAAGGAGCGAAGCCGGAGGCGCCGCGCGCCAGCACGGCGGTGTCCGTCGCCGGCCGGGCATCCACCGCATTCGTTCAACTTTCCGTGAGGCGCCCAAAGCCGGGACAAGCACGGCCAAGACGCGTGGCGTCCGGAATCGCAAATACTGGTCAGCGGCCCCCACCTCACCCCACCGCGGGGAGCGGCGGCCCGCGGCGCACCCCGTCTCGGAGCGAAACGCAACAGCCGGCGCCATGAACGCTGCGCCGCCGGGATGCTGGAGCCCCCCACGAAATATGATATACATTGCTGTCGTCCTGCGGGGTGGCATAAGAGAGGCGCGGCGTGAAACGGGGCCTGGTCGCGATTGCGGCCGGAACAGCGCTCATTGCAGGCGGGATAGGCGTTTGGCTGAGCGGCGGTCGTCCGGCGCCCGGCGCTGCGGCGCAGGCGGGGCCGGCGCCGATTCCGGTCACCGTCGGCGTCGTGACGCCGAAAGACCTGCCGCTCACGCTCCAGGGAATCGGCACCGTCCAGGCCTACAACATGGTGACGATCAAGAGCCGCGTGGACGGCCAGATCGTCGGCGTCGATTTCACCGAAGGCCAGGAAGTCGCGGCCGGCGCGCTGCTCTTCCAGATCGATCCGCGCCCCTACGCGGCAGCGGTGGCGCTGGCGCAAGCGGCGAAGGCGAAGGACGAGGCGCAGCTGGTCAGCGCCCAGGCCGATCTCGGGCGCTATTCCAAGCTGGTGGCGCACGGCTTCCAGACGCAGCAGATCTACGACCAGCAGAAGGCGCAGGTCGGCCAGCTCAAGGCGGCGATCGCCGGCGACGAGGCACAGATCGAGACGGCGCAGCTCAACCTCGGCTATGCCGAGATCCGGGCGCCGATCGCCGGCCGCCTCAGCGCGCGCCTCGTCGATATCGGCAATCTCGTCCACGCGACCGACAACGCGCCGCTCGTCACCATCGCAGAGATCAAGCCGATCTATGTCAGCTTCACCCTGCCGCAGCAGAGCTTCGACGAGCTCCGGCGGCAACAGACGAAGGCGCCGCTCCAGGTCGATGCCCTGGCCGAGGAGGATGAGCGGCTGCTCGCGCTCGGGAAGCTGACCCTGATCGACAACGCGATCGACGCCACGACGGGCACGATCCATCTCAAGGCGGAGTTCGCCAACGAGAACGAGCGGCTCTGGCCCGGCGAGTTCGTCAATGTGCGCGTGCAGCTCGGCACGCGCAGCGGCGTGCCGACGGTGCCGGCGGAGACGGTGCAGCAGGGGCCGGACGGGTATATCGTCTATGTGGTGAAACCCGGCGACATCGTCGAGCGGCGAGACGTGCAGGTGGCGTCGATCGAGCACGGGGTCGCGGCAGTGACCAAGGGGCTGGAGCCCGGCGAGCGGGTGGTAGTGAGCGGCCAGTACCGACTCAGCAACGGCGCCAAGGTCACGCCCGTATCGCCGCCGAACCAGTCGGCGGCAACGCCTGAGGGCGAGAAAAGCCGGTGAGCGTTTCCGAGCCGTTCATCCGCCGGCCGATCGCGACCTCGCTGCTGATGCTCGGGATACTGGTCTTCGGCGCCGTCACCTACAACCTGCTGCCGGTCGCCGCGATTCCCAATGTCGATTTCCCGACCATCACGGTCACCGCGAGCTATCCCGGCGCCAGCCCGCAGACCATGGCCACGGCCGTGGCGGCGCCGCTCGAGCAGCAATTCACCGGCATTCCCGACCTCGACCAGATGACGTCGCTGAGCGGCGTCGGCACGACGACGATCACGCTGCAGTTCGACCTCCAGCGCAACATCGACGGCGCGGCGGAGGACGTCCAGACGGCGATCAACGCGGCGAGCGGCCTGCTGCCCAAGGACCTGCCCTCGCCGCCGACCTACCGCAAGGTCAATCCGGCGGATTTCCCGGTGCTGATCTACGCGATCCATTCCGACGCGCTGCCGGTCTACCGGCTCGACGACTACGCCAACATCTCGATCGGCGAGCGGCTGTCGATGGTGAAAGGCGTGGGCCAGGTGTCGATCTTCGGCACGAAACCCTACGCCGCCCGCATCCAGGTCAATCCGGCGGCGCTCGCCGCGCACGGCATCGGCCTCGAAGACGTGCGCAACGCCGTCGCCGCGGCGACGATCAACCAGGCGAAGGGCGAGATCGAGGGCACCAACCGGGTGGTGTCGCTCGACGCCAACGATCAGCTCTACGACGCCGCCGCCTATGGCAATGTCATCATCGCCTACCGCAATGGCGCGCCGGTGCGGGTGCGCGATGTCGGCGATGTCCTCAACTCGGTGCAGAACACCAGGGTCGGTGCCTGGTATGAGAACCTTCCCGCCGAGGGCATCGCCATCAACAAGGCACCGGGCGCCAACACCATCGACCTCGTCGACCGCATCCAGGCGCTGATGCCGGAGCTGCAGAAGTCGATCCCGCCCTCGGTCCATGTCGACCTGGTCTCCGACCGCTCGCTGGTGACGCGCGCCGCGGTCCGCGACGTCCAGTTCACCATGATCCTGACGATTGCCCTGGTCGTCGTCGTCATCTTCGTCTTCCTGCGGACGCTGTGGGCGACGCTGATTCCGAGCCTCGCCGTGCCGCTGTCGCTGCTCGCGACCTTCTCGGTGATGTATGTCGGCGGCTTCAGCCTCGACAATATCTCGCTGATGGGGCTCACCATCTCGGTCGGCTTCGTCGTCGACGACGCCATCGTCATGATCGAGAACATCGTCCGCTACATCGAGCAGGGCATGCGCCCCTTCGAGGCGGCGCTCAAAGGCGCGGGGCAGATCGGCTTCACCATCATCTCGATCACCTTCTCGCTGATCGCGGTGTTCATTCCGCTGTTCTTCATGGGCGGCATTATCGGCCGGCTGTTCCGCGAGTTCGCCATCACCGTCTCGGTCGCCGTGCTCGCTTCGGCGATGATCTCGCTGACCTTGACGCCGATGCTGTGCTCGCTCTTCCTCAGGGAGCAAGGGCTGCACCCGCAGGGATGGCTGAGCCGCGTCTTCGAGAGCGGGTTCGACAAGATGCTGCGCGCCTATGACCGCGGCCTCAAATTCGTCTTCCGCCACCAGTTCCCGGCCCTGCTTGCGACCCTCGGCCTCATCGTCGCCACCGGCTATCTCTATGCGACGATCCCCAAGGGCTTCTTCCCGCAGCAGGACACGGGCTTCGTCTTCGGCGAGGTCGACACCAGGCAGGACGCGTCCTTCCTCTCGACCTCGGCGGTGACGCGGAAGATCGTCGATATCGTGCAGCATGACCCGGACGTCTATGCGGTGTTCGCGCTCGGCGGCGCCTACTCCTACAATCCCGGCGAGAACACGGCGCGCGTCTTCTTCCAGCTGAAGCCCTTCAGCGAGCGCAAATCCTCGGCCGACCAGATCATCCAGCGCCTGCGCAAGGCGGTCGCAGCCGTGCCGGGGGCGCAGTTCTTCATGCAGGTGCCGCAGAACATCACGGTCGGCGGTCGGCTGTCGCGCACCCAGTACCAGTACACGCTCACCGACAACGACGTGGACGAGCTCGATCACTGGGCGCCCGTGCTCGAGCGCGCGATGAACAAGCTGCCGCAGCTCCAGGACGTCGCCTCGGATCAGCAGTCATCGGCGTCGCATCTCGCCATCGCCATCGACCGCAACGCCGCCTATCGGCTCGGCCTCTCGGCCAACCTCATCGACCAGACGCTCTACGACGCCTTCGGCCAGCGCCAGATCGCCACCATCTACACCGCCACCAACCAGTACAAGGTGGTGCTGGAAGTGCAGCCGCAGTTCCAGGACGACCCGGCGGCGCTCTCCAAGATCTACCTGCCGACGCCGACCGGCGCGCAGGTGCCGCTGAGCGCCGTTGCGCACTACACCTCGACGGTCGAGCCGCTGACGGTGAGCCACCAGGGCGTCTTCCCCGCGGTGACGCTGTCCTTCAACCTGGCGCCGGGCGCGTCGCTCGGCCAGGCGGTGGACGCAATCCAGCACGCGGCGGCTCGGCTCGGCACGCCGGCGGGGCTGCACGGCTCGTTCCAGGGCGCGGCGCAGGCGTTCCAGGCCTCGCTCTCCTCGATGCCGCTGCTGGTCGCCGCCGCCATTCTCGTCGTTTATATCGTTCTCGGCATCCTCTACGAGAGCTACATCCACCCGATCACCATCCTCTCGGCGCTGCCCGCGGCCGGCGTCGGCGCGCTCATCATGCTGATGCTGCTGCATTACGACCTGTCGGTGATCGCCATCGTCGGCATCATCCTGCTGATCGGCATCGTCAAGAAGAACGCGATCATGATGATCGACTTTGCGCTCCAGGCGCAGCGCATCGACGGCAAGAGCCCGCAAGAAGCGGTGCACGAGGCGTGCCTGCTGCGCTTCCGGCCGATCATGATGACGACCTTCGCCGCGCTCTTCGGCAGCCTGCCGATCGCCTTCGGCCAAGGCGCCGGCTCCGAGCTGCGCCAGCCGCTCGGCGTCGCCATCGTCGGCGGGCTCCTCGTCTCGCAATGGCTGACGCTCTACACGACGCCGGTCATCTATCTCTATCTCGAGCGGCTGTCGCGCCGCCTCGGCCGCAGGCCGCGCCGCTCGAGCCTCGAAGCGGCGCTCGACGGGCCGGAGCCGGCCCCGGCGATGGCGGAGGGCCGGTCCGGGGCGGAGTGAGGGAGCGCGTCTGCGGCCCCCCTCACCCTCCCAGCGCTACGCGCTGGGCCCCTCCCTCTCCCACAAGGGGAGAGGGAGGAGAGCACGCACCCGGTACGAGGTCAGGTCGAGAGCTGGTCGCCGATCGGCAGGCGGCGGATGCGCTTGCCGGTGGCAGCGAAGATGGCGTTGCAGAGCGCCGGCGCGAAGGGTGGAACGCCGGGTTCACCGACGCCGCTCGACGGCACGTCGAGGCCGTGCGGCACGATGAAGACCTGCGTCTCGGCCGGCGACTCGCTGATGCGCGTCACCTTGTAGCTGTCGAAATTGCCCTGCTGCGCGCGGCCGTTCTTGAAGGTGATCTCGCCGTAGCGCGCCAGCGCGTAGCCCATGACCGCGGCGCCTTCCATCTGCGAATGGATGCGCTCCGGATTGGCGACGAAACCGGCATCGACGGCGGTCCACACCCGCGGCACGGTGAGCTTGCCCTTGTCGTCCACCGCCACCTCGACGACGGTGGCGATGTAGCTGAGGAAGCTGCGATGGACGGCAATGCCGAGGCCATGCCGCGGCGGCAATGACTGGCCCCAATCCGCCTGCTGCGCGACCAGCTCGACGACGCCGCGCAGCCGCGCCGTGTCGATGGGATAGGTCTCGAAGGGATCGCCGTAGTTCCAGAAGTCCTTGACCCCCGGCGATTTGCGCGGATCGACGATGCGCGGCGGGCCGATCAGCTCGATCAGCATGTCCTTGGGATCGCGGCCATTGGCAGCGGCGATCTCCGCCACCATGCTCTGCACCGCGAAGCCGTGCGGAATATTCGACACCGAGCGGAACCAGCCGATGCGCGTATGCGCCGCGGCTGCGCCGTTCTCGCAACGCAGGTTGGGGATGTCGAAGGGGTTGTCGACCAAGCCCATGCCAAGCTCGAACGGCGCCTCGTGCGTCTGGTCGGGAGCGAAGATCGAAAAGATCGTCGGCGCGACGCTGCGGTGGCGCCAGGCCGTGACCTTGCCGCTTTGATCGAGCCCGGCCTCGATGCGCTCCACCGAGACGGTGTGGAAATAGTCGTGCTGGATGTCGTCCTCGCGCGTCCAGATGACCTTGACCGGGGCGCCCACCGCCTTCGACAACAGGGCCGCCTCGATGACGTAGTCGCATTTGGACTTGCGCCCGAAACCACCGCCCAGCAGCGTCGTGTGCACCGTCACGTCCTCGGGCTTCAGGCCGAGCTTCTTGGCGAGCTCATCGCGCGTGCCGCCGGGGCTTTGCACCGGCGCCCACGCCGTCAGCTTGCCATCGGCGAAGCTGGCGGTGGCATTCACCGGCTCCATCGCGGCATGCGCGATGTGCGGGAGGTAGTATTCGGCGGTGATCACCTTGGCCGCTCCGGCCAGCGCCTTGTCGGCGTCCCCGTCATTGCGCACGACGGTGCCGGGCTGGCGCGCCGTCTCTTCCATCTCGGCCTTGAAGGCGGCGGAATCGTAGCTGGCGTTCGGACCGTCGTCCCAGGTGATCTTGAGCGCGTCGCGGCCCTGCAGTGCCGCCCAGGTGTTCTTCGCCACCACGGCGATCCCGCCCAGCGGCTGGAACTTGGCGGGCGCCGGCGTGCCTTCGATCACCACCACCTTCTCGACGCCCGGCACTTTCATCGCCGCCGAGGCGTCGTAGGAGGCGACCTTGCCGCCGAACACCGGCGGCCGCGCGACCACTGCGAACTTCATGCCCGGCGCCTTGGCGTCGATGCCGTAGATCGCCCTGCCGGTGATGATGTCGAACTGATCGACGGGCTTGATCGTGCCCTTGCCGATGTAGCGGAACTGTTCCGCCGTTTTGAGCTTCACCTGGTCGGGCGCGGGCGCCGGCAGCGCCATGGCGTCCATCGCGACTTCGCCATAGCCGAGCTTCGCGCCGGTCTTCTTGTTGACGATCTCGTGGTTGGCGGCCTCGACATCGCCGGGGTCGACGCCCCAGCGCCTGGCGGCCGCGGTGACGAGCATCTGACGCACCGAGGCGCCGATATGGCGCATCGGCTGGATGAAGTGGCGGACGCTGCGCGAGCCGTCCGTGTCCTGGTTGCCGTATTTCTCCTCGTTGCCCGTCGACTGCTGCACCTTGACGCGCGACCAGTCGGCCTCGAGCTCGTCGGCGACAATCATGGGCAGCGCGGTGCGCGCCGCGCCGGTCCCCATCTCTGCGCGCGCCGCGATGATGGTGACGAGCCCGTCCGGCGCGATCGAGACGAAGACATGCGGATCGGTGACGACGCCGTGCGGCATGCCGCCGGCGCCGGTCTGATAGTCGGCATGCATCTCGGCGAAAGCCTTGGCCGGCAGCAGCTGCGCGGCCACGACGAAGCCGCCGGCCCCGATCAGGAAGCGGCGCCGGCTGACGTTTTCGATGATCGTCTTCATGTCACGCCCCCGTCGCTGCTGCCTTGACGGCAGCGGTGATGCGCTGATAGCAACCGCAGCGGCAGATGTTGCCGGCCATGGCGTCGTTGATCTCGGCCTCGGACGGGTTCTTGTTGGCGGCCAGCAGCGCCGCCGCCTGCATGATCTGGCCGGCCTGGCAGTAGCCGCATTGCGGCACGTTGAGCGTGTGCCATGCCTTCTGCACCGGGTGGCTGCCATCGGGCGACAGGCCTTCGATGGTCGTCACCCGGCGGCCGTCGGCGGTGCTCATCGGCGTGATGCAGGAGCGCACCGCCTGGCCATCGACATGGACCGTGCAGGCGCCGCATTCGGCGATGCCGCAGCCGAACTTGGTGCCGGTCAGCCCGAGCTCGTCGCGCAGATACCAGAGCAACGGCATCGACGCATCCCCGTCGAAGCTCTGCGGCTGCCCATTGACGCTCAGTTTCACCATGGGTCCTCCTCCCTTGGAAAGCCGGCGCGATAACGCCGGCATCGCGGCGCACGATCCGGAAAGCCGAGCGCCTCGCGGCGCCTCTTGGTTGAATTTCAAAGTTCGCCCCCGCAGTGCCGGCGTTCCGGCCGATGATCTGCAAGCAGGCGTTGATCCGACTTTATCGCCGATGGCGCGGCGCGCACAAGAGTTTCGGCGGACAACCGAGCGTCACAACGCCGTGCGAAGCGCGCCCGGCGAGGGAGCAAACCGGGCGGGGGCGCGTTTGTCGCCCAACACGCAGCGCGACTGACCCGCGACGGCAAGCGCGCCGCCGCCGGCGAGACGCAGCGGCAAGGTGCCGCGGTGCGCCCCCTGGACGCGCCGCACCACGCCGGCTAAGTCCCCGAAACAGCAGCACCCCAAAGATCGGAGCGAGGGAGGAGAGAGGGCGGATTGCGCCCGCGCGAACGCGTACCCTTGGTGGAGTAAAGGCTTTGCTAACCAATACGACCGCGACAATCATCGCAGGTGACAGCAAGGCCGACCGGATCCGTGGGCAGGATTCCGGCCGGCGGTTCGATCGAGGTTGGAGATGAACGCCATCGCCCTGGTTCTGGTCGCGTGCCTCCCCCATACCGGCGAGTGCAAGCAGATGATCCAGCATCCGGCGCCAAAGAGCGATGCGGAGTGCAGCGCCCGCGCCGCCGACCTGCAGAAGACCCTCGCCGGCACCATCGACGATGCCGGCTACCAGCCGATGCAGGTGATCTGCATGTTTGGCAACTCCGAGCAGGACTAGTGCGACGGCTCACTCTCGCGGCCGCCCTCGCGGCCGTCGCACTGCTGGGCGGGATGCGCCCCGCCGCGGCGCAGGCGGATGTCGCGCTCGTCCTGGCGGTCGACGTCTCCGCCTCGGTCACCGACGCGCGGTTCGCGCTACAGCGCGAAGGCATCGCCCGGGCGCTCGACAGCGACGCGCTGGCCGAAGCGCTTGCCGCCGGCCCGCATCAGACGATCGAGATCGCCGTGGTTGAATGGGCGGAGAAACAAACCCTGGTGCTGCCCTGGACGGTCGTGCGCCGGCGCAGCGATCTCACCGATATCGCGCTGAAGCTGCGCCGCGCGCCGCGCGTCTGGGTCGACACCAGGACGGATCCGGGCGGGGGCATCGCCGCAGCCGATGCGCTCTTTGCCAGCGCGCCGCTGCAACCCGACCGCAAGGTGATCGATGTCTCCGGCGACGGCCAGCAGAATGCCGGGGAAGCCACGACCGCAGCGATGCGCGATGCCGCCGTCGGCCATCATGTCACCATCAACGGGCTGCCGATCACTTCCGGCGATGAACCCCATGTCGACCAGTGGTACCGCGACAACGTCATCGGCGGCGACGACGCCTTCCTCGTCGTCGCCGACGGCTTCGCGGCCTTCGCCTCCGCCTTCGAGCAAAAGCTGACGCGCGAGGTCGCCGGCGCCGAGGTGCCCCGCCGTCTGGCATCGCTGCGCTAGACCTGCGCCGACGCCGCCTACTCGGTCCCCGTCACGGTGGCGATCAACGGCACCGAGACCATCATCATGGTGTCGCCGACGATGTAGCCGAAGCGGAAGACGCCGTTGATCGGATGCTTTCCCGGCTTCGTGGGCGTGAGATCGACGGCAAAGGCCAGCGCGCCGTCGCGCACATCCGCGTCCACCACCTTGTGCTCGAAGGCGACGCCGTCATCCCAGGAGGAAAGCTGCATTACCCGGTTGTTGTAGGCCTCGAGCACGCGGTAGCCGTCGCGCAGCCTCACCGTCGCGTGGAGAACCGCGGGCTGGCCGACCTTCGCGGTGACGTCGCTGATCTCGACCGCATAGGGACGCGGGTCGTCGGCCAGGGCGGCTGGCGCGCGAGCGAGCGCGAGCGCCGCCACGAACACGGCCGCAAACCCGCCGGCCCGACGCCGCCAGGACGCCAGCCGCCCGGGCGGGCGACTGGCGTTCGGCGACCGGGCCGGTGCCTTTGGCTGCCGGCTCACTTGCTGAGCGCGAACACCCAGATGACGCCGCCTTGCGGTATGTCCTTCTGCCATCCGAGCAGGTTGCTGAGCAGTCCTTCCTGGTAGGCGGGATCGACGCCGTAGCCGGATTGCACCGCGACATACTGCACGCCGTTGACCTCGTAGGTGGAGGGCGGTGCGATGATCCCGGAGTTGGTCCGGAACTGCCAGAGCGGCTCGCCCGACTTCGCGTCATAGGCGCGGAAGTAGCGGTCGTTGGTGCCGCCGCCGAAGACGAGATCGCCGGCGGTGGTGAGCAGCGAGCCCCACATCATCGAATGGGCGTAGGTCTGGCGCCATTCCTGCTTGCCCTGGTTGACGTCCCAGGCCTGGATCTCGCCGTAGAAGGCGGCATTCTTGTCGACGGTGAAGCCGATGTCCGGAATGGCGACGCCGGTCCACCACTGCCCCGCGATGTAAGGCTCCACCTTGCCTTCCATGTGACCGCAGTGGTTGTCATTGGCCGGGATGTAGACCATGCCGGTTTTCGGGTTATAGGCTTCATACGGCCAATCCTTGCCGCCCCACAGGCTGGGGCAGAAGGACGCCTCCTTGCCGGTGCCGGGCTTGTGCGTCTCGTCGATGTCGGGCCGGCCGGTCTCCGGATTGATGCTCTTGAAGACGTTCTGCTTCACGAAAGCCGTGGCGCTGACGAAGGAGATGCTGCCGTCGTTCTTGTGCTCCAGCCAGTAGAGATAACCGTTGCGCGCCGGCGTGAAGAGGCCCGTCACGGTGGCGCCGTTCTTCTGGTAGTCGATGACCATCGGCGCGTTCATCGCGTCCCAGTCCCAGGAATCGTTCGGGTGGTATTGGAAATGCCCCTTCATCTTGCCGGTATCGGGATCGAGCGCGAGCGTCGAGGAGGTGTAGAGGTTGTCGCCCGGCCGCTGGTCGCCGAACCACGGCGAGGCGTTACCGGTGCCCCAGAACACGGTGTTGGTCACGGGATCGTAATTGCCGGTCATCCAGGTCGAGGCGCCGCCGCGCTTCCAGGTGTCCGCCTTCTTCCAGGTGTCGCTGCCGGGCTCCCCGGGCGCCGGAACGGTGTAGGTCTTCCACACCGGCTTGCCGGTCTCGGAATCGTAAGCGGCGACGAAGCCGCGCACGCCGAACTCGCCGCCGGAGACGCCGACCATGACCTTGCCCTTCACGATCAGCGGCGCCATGGTCATGTAGTAGCCGGTTTTCCAGTCCTCGACCTTGGTCTCCCAGTCGACCTTGCCGGTCTTGGCGTCGAGCGCCACCAGAGTGGCGTCCAGCGTCGGGAAATAGACCTTGTCGCCATAGAGCGCGACGCCGCGGCTGGTGTTGTGCAGCGCGCTGAAGCCCTCGGGGATCGGGCGCTTGTAGCGCCACAGCAGGTCGCCGGAAGCGGCGTCGAGCGCCAGCACCTGGCTGTAGGGCGTCGACACGAACATGATGCCGTTATTGACGATCGGCGGCGCCTCGTGGCCGGAATCGACCCCGGTCGAGAAGCTCCACACCGGCACCAGCTGCTTGACGTTTCCGGCATTGACCTGCGCGAGGTCGCTGTAGCTCCAGCCCTGATACCGCCCGCGGGTCATGAGCCAGTTCTGCGGCTCGGGATTGGTGAGCCGCGCATCGGTCACCGGCGTGTAGTCGCCAGCGGCGGCGGTGCCGGTCAGGCCCGCCAGCAACACGGCTGCCAGGCCTGCAAAAACAAGCGGCTTCGTCATGCCCTCCTCCCCTTCTCAACTCCGATGCGGCCTATCAGCCTCCGCCCGGACACCTCCCGCATCAGATCTGTGAGCCAACGCGTCCGGTAAACTTTCCGGCGACCGCCAGTGCGCCATTCTCGAGCCTCACCGGCAGCGCCGGCAGCGGCCGTGGAGCGGGTCCGTCCAGCACCTGGGCACCGTCCTTGAGGTCGTAGATCGAGCCGTGGCAGGAGCAGAACGGCGCTTTGCGTTCCGTCGACCACATGCTGACCGGGCAGCCCTGATGGGTGCAGACGGCGGAATAGGCCACCACGCCCTTGGCGGCATTGGCGCGCGTCTCCGCGCTCAGGACCGCCGGATCGAAGCGCATGAGGATGACCAGGTTGAGCCGCGAGCCGTCGCGCACCAGACGGCTCTTCGGATCCATCGGATAGGCCATGACCTGCGGTCCGCCGACCGCGAGGTCCTTGACCTTGACCTCACCCTCCTTGTCGCCGGGCAGGTAGGCGAAATGATCGCCCGGCTGCGGCGGCAGCGCGCTCGCATCGTGCTTGTCGTCCTCGGCGAAAGCGGCAGGCGGGAGCGACAGGCCGGCGCCGAGGACCAGTGCGGCGCGCAGAAACGCACGGCGCGCCGACAGCGAGGACCGCTCGCGGGCCAGCGCGCATCCTGCCGCTTTCCCTCCGGCATCCGATGGGCACACGCCACACGGCGCCCCTGCGCCTCTGATGGTCCCGCGCACGTCTGCTCCTCATGCCGAGGACAGATGACACGCCGCCCGGGCTTCTGCCCGGTCGACCCCCATCGATGTGCTTGGTGCCGCGAAGAGGCGATCTCTATCCGCAGCGGGAACAATCTCCATCCGCAGCGGGCACAATCTCTATCCGCAGCAGGAAGTGTGAGCCTGAGCCGAGCCCGCCGTCAACTCCGATCAAGGG
>DASQSR010000175.1:0-2435 GCA_035642295.1 Allostellaceae bacterium
CACCCGCGCCAGCGCCTTCTCGACCCGGCTGACGCAGGAGGCGCAGCTCATCCCCTCGATCCGGAGCGCCACCTCCTCCCCCGGGCGCTCGACGCTTTCCACCACCACGACAAACCTTCCAGCAAACTGTCAGGTTCGTCACATGAGCCTTCCCCTTGGGGGAATGTCAATGGGTCCTCGCGATGCGCCTCGCGAGCGTGTTAGCGCTCGTCGAGGGCGGCGACAGCGCTTGCGGAGCAAGCGCGAGAGCCGCACCCCTCCGGCAAGCCGCGGAGCCGCGGCGCCCCCTACCCCAGCGTAATCCGGTCGATCTCCGCCAGCTCCTCGGCCGTCAGCGCCCAGCCGCCGGCCGCGACGTTGTGCTCGACCTGCTCCGGCTTGGTCGCGCCGGCGATGACGCTCGCCACCGCCGGCCGCAGCAGCAGCCAGGAGAAGGCGAGCTCCAGGAGGCTCCGCCCACGCTCGGCGCAGAATCGCTCGAGCCGCTCCACCTTCTGCCAGTTCTCCTCGTTGAGATAGCGCTCGCCGCGGCGCGGGTCGCGCGTGAGCCGCGCCTCGGCGGGCATCGCCGCGCGCTTGTACTTGCCGGTGAGGAGCCCGCTCGCCAGCGGAAAGAACGGCAGAAGGCCGAGGCCGTAGCGCTCCATGACCCCGAGCCGCTCGCGCTCCAGATCGCGCACCAGGAGGCTGTACTCGTCCTGGCAGGAGATGAAGGCGTTGAGGCGGAGATGCCGCGCCGCCCACTGCGCCTCGACCACCTGCGCCGCCGAGAAATTGGAGCAGCCGGCATAGCGCACCTTGCCGTGGCGGACGAGATCGTCGAGCGCGCTCAGCGTCTCCTCGATCGGCGTTTGCGGATCCCACTGGTGCACCTGGTAGAGGTCGATCCAGTCGGTCCGAAGGCGCCGGAGGCTCGCCTCGATCGCGCTGATGATGTAGCGGCGCGAGGCGCCCTTGCGCCGCTCGTCCATCGGCATGCCGAATTTCGTCGCCAGCACGATGTCCTGCCGCCGCGCGCCCAGGATCTCGCCGAGCATCTCCTCCGAAGCGCCGCGCGCGCCACCGTTGAGCGCGCCGTAGATGTCGGCGGTGTCGAACAGGGTGACGCCGACATCGAGCGCCTTGTGCACCACCCGGCGCGATGCCTCGAGATCGACGCGCCCGCCGAAATTGTTGCAGCCGAGGCCGATCTCGGAGACCAGCAGCCCGGATTTGCCGAGGGTTCTCTGCTTCATCGCGGCTCTTTCTCTCACGTCAGCGGTGCCCGCGCTGCACTATAGCCGCCGCGCCGGAATTTCACCCGGGGCCGCAGACCTGATATAACCAGCCTATGTTTCTGCTCATCGATAACTACGACAGTTTCACCTACAACCTCTGGCATTATCTGGGCGAGCTCGGCGCCGAGGTGCTGGTGAAGCGTAACGACGCGCTCTCGGTCGACGCGGCGCTGGCGCTGCGGCCGCAAGGCATCGTCATCTCGCCGGGCCCCAGCGATCCCGACCATGCCGGCATTTGCCTCGAGCTGGTGCGCCGCGCCGGCAACATCCCGCTGCTCGGCGTCTGCCTCGGCCATCAGGCGATCGGCCAGGCCTTCGGCGGCAAGGTGGTGCGCGCGCCGGTGCCGATGCACGGCAAGGTGAGCCAGATCCGCCATCGCGACAGCGACGTCTTCGCCGGCCTGCCCGATCCCTTCCCGGCGACGCGCTATCACTCGCTCATCGTCGAGCGCGCGAGCCTCCCCGCCTCGCTCACCGTCACCGCGGAGTGCGACGGGCTTATCATGGGCCTTGCCCATCAGGAGCGCCCGGTCTTCGGCGTGCAGTTCCATCCCGAGAGCATCGCCTCGCTCGGCGGCCACGACCTCCTGCGCAACTTCCTCGCCTTCGCGCGCGAAAGCATCGCCGCATGAGCGAAGCTGCCGCCGATTTCCGCGCCCTCCTCGCCCAGGTGGCGACCGGCCGGCGGCTCAGCGAGGACGAGGCCGCCAGCGCCTTCGAGGCGATGATGTCCGGCGATGCGACGCCGGCGCAGATGGGCGGCTTCCTCATGGCGCTGCGCGTCCGCGGCGAGACCGTCGACGAGATCACCGGCGCCGCCCGCGCCATGCGCGCGAAGGCGCTCAAGGTCGAAGCGCCGCCCGAGGCCATCGACATGGTCGGCACTGGCGGCGACGGCCAGGGCAGCTTCAACATCACCAGCGCCGCGGCCCTCGTCGTCGCAGGCTGCGGCGTTCCCGTCGCCAAGCACGGCAACCGCAAAGCCTCCTCGCTCACCGGCGCCGCCGATGTGCTGGAAGCGCTCGGCGTCAACATCAATTGCGAGCCGCACCTCGTCGAGCGCGCCATCCGCGAGGCCGGCATCGGCTTCATGATGGCGCAGCGCCATCACAGCGCCATGCGCCATGTCGGACCGACCCGCGGCGAGCTTGGCACCCG
>DASQSR010000176.1:0-6362 GCA_035642295.1 Allostellaceae bacterium
GCCGGCCGGCTCCGCTTCTGGTTCGCCGATCCGCGCCGCCGCCGGCTCCAGGCGCGCTTCACCGGATCGCTTCTCATCGGCACCGGCTTCGGCATGCTGCTCGCGCGGCGGAGCTGAGTTCGCCGGATTTTTTAGCGGGAGAGCGCCTGCTCGAGCACGCGCGCGGGGTGCAGCGCCTCGCGGCCCAAGGCGTCGGCGATCTGGTGGCGGCAGCTCGTGCCGGAAGCGACGAGGAGCGTCTCGGCGGGCGCCGCGCGCAGCCGCGGCAGGACGCCGAGCTCGCCGATGGCAAGCGAGAGGTCGTAATGCTCCGCCTCGTAGCCGAAGGCGCCGGCCATGCCGCAGCAGGTGCTGTCGAAGGTTTCGACCTCGAGACCGGGGACGAGCTTCAACGCGGCGAGGCTGGCGCCGGCGATGCCGAAGGCCTTCTGGTGGCAATGGCCGTGCAGCACCGCCTTGCCCGGACGCGCCGCGAGCTCGAGCCGGAGCCGGCCGGCGGCGCTCTCGGCGGCAAGGAACTCGTCGAACAGCACCGCGCGTGACGCCAAGGCGCGCGTCTCGGCGCCGGGCAGCATCGCCGGAAACTCGTCGCGCAACGTCAAGAGGCACGAGGGCTCCAGCCCGATCACCGGCAGGCCGCGCTCGACCATCGGCGCGAGCGCCGCCAGCATCCGCCGCGCCTCGCGCTTCGCCTCGTCGACGAGACCGGCGGCGAGCAGCGTCCGGCCGCAGCAGAGCGGGCGCTCCCCGGCTCGTGTCGCGCCCCGCACCCGATAGCCGGCGCGCGCCAGCACGCGCTCGGCGGCGCGGGCGTTCTCCGGCTCGAACCAGCGATTGAAGGTGTCGACGAAGAGCACCGCCTCGGGACCGCCCGAAGCTGCCGGCGCCTTGGGCTCGCGATAGGGCGCCCGATGCCAGCGCGGCAGAGGACGCCGCGCGCTGAAGCCGGCGAGGCGCTCGCTCAGCGCGGCAACGCCGGGCACAAGGTCGCGCAGATTGAGCAGCGGCCCGAGCCGCGCCGCCACCGGCGCGTAGCGCGGCAGATAGGCGAGCAGGCGCTCGCGCAGCGTGAGGCCGTGCTGCTTCCGGTATTGGTGCAGGAACTCGATCTTCATCCGCGCCATGTCGACGCCGGTCGGGCATTCGCGCTTGCAGCCTTTGCAGGAAAGGCAGAGAGCCATGGTCTCGCGCATCGCCGGCGAGGTGAGCGCGCCGGCGCCGAGCTGGCCGCTCAAGGCGAGGCGCAGCGTGTTGGCGCGGCCGCGGGTCAGATGCTGCTCGTCGGCGGTGGCGCGATAGGAGGGGCACATCACGCCGGGATCGGATTTGCGGCAGGCGCCGTTGTTGTTGCACATCTCGACCGCGCCGGCGAGACCGCCCCATTCCGACCAGTCGAGCGCCGTCGTCAGCGCTGCGCTCTTGTAGCCGGGCTTGAAGCGGAAGAGCGAGCGGTCGTCCATCTTCGGGGGATCGACGATCTTGCCGGGGTTCATGAGGCCGTCAGGATCGAAGCTCTGCTTCACCTCGGCGAAAGCGCGGGTGAGACGCGTCCCGAACATGGCTTCGTGGAATTCCGACCGGACGAGGCCGTCGCCATGCTCGCCGGAATGCGAGCCCTTGTATTCGCGCACCAGGGCGAAGGCCTCCTCGGCGATGGCGCGCAGCTTCTTGACCTCGAGCTCCTGCTTCAGGTTGAGCACCGGGCGGACATGGAGACAGCCGACGGAAGCGTGGGCATACCAGGTGCCGTAGGTGCCGTGCTTCTCGAAGACGGCGGTCAGCCGCGCCGTGTAGTCGGCGAGATCGTCGAGGGAGACGGCGCAATCCTCGATGAAGGAGACGGGCTTCCCGTCGCCCTTCATCGACATCATGATGTTGAGGCCCTGCTTTCTCACGTCCCAGATCGCGCTCTGGAAGGCGGCATCGGTCGCCTCGACGACGCCGCCGGGAAAGCCGAGATCGCCCATGAGCTCGACCAGGGCGCGCAGCCGGCGCAGATTCTCCTCGCGATCCTCGCCGGCGAACTCGACCAGCAGCAGCGCCGCCGGCTCGCCCTCAACGAAGCGGTCGACGGTGTCGCGGAACATGTCGATGTCGCGCGACAGCTCGATCATGGTGCGATCGACCAGCTCGACCGCGGTCGGCCCCAGCGCCACGATCGACTTTGTCGCCGCCATCGCCTGATAGAAGCTGGGGAAGTGGCAGACGCCGAGCACGCGGTGCGGCGGGATCGGCTGCAGCTCGAGCTCGATCGCCTCGAAGAAGGCGAGCGTCCCCTCGGAGCCCACCAGCAGATGCGCCATGTTGTGGCCGGCATCGGCGATCATGTCGATGTTGTAGCCGCCGACGCGGCGCAGCAGCTTCGGGAAGCGCCGCTCGATCTCGTCGGCTTCACGGCGATGGAGCGCACGCATGCGCTGCACGAGATCGCGATAGCGCTCCGGCAGCGCCGTCTCGGCGAAATTGCCGGGCACTTCGCCAAAGCGCGCGGCGGTGCCGTCGGCGAGCAGCGCATCGATGGCGCGGACATTGTGCACCATGTTGCCGTAGCGCAGCGAGCGCGCGCCGCAGCTGTTGTTGGCGGCCATGCCGCCGATGGTGGCACGGTCGCCGGTGGAGACGTCGACCGGGAAGAAGAGGCCCTTGCCCTTCAGCGCGCGGTTGAGCCGGTCGAGCACGACGCCCGGCTGCACCAGGGCACGGCGGCGCTCGGCGTCGACCGCGAGAATTCCGGCCATGTGCTTGCTGCAATCGAGGACGAGGGCGCGGCCCACGGTTTGGCCGCATTGCGACGTGCCGCCACCGCGCGGCAGCACCGGCACGCCCTCCTCCCGCGCGATCGCCAAAGCGGCGGCAACGTCGTCGCGGTCGCGCGGAACGACGACGCCCAGAGGCTCGATCTGGTAGATCGAAGCGTCGGTGCTGTAGCGGCCGCGGCTCGCTGCGTCGAACAGCACCGCGCCGCGCAGGTTCTGCCTGAGCCGCGCCGCCAGCGCCGAATCCCCCGGGGACATCGCCCGTCCTGCTGTCGCTCCATCCATGACGCGATTAGAGCCCGCGCGGGAGAGCGCCGCAAGCCCGGGCCCCGAGAGGACAGGAAGGCGACACTCTAATTTCGGGACAGTGACAGTCACGTCGCCACGCTTGCGCCGACCGCATGTGCCGTGCAGATTGGCGCCTCCCGCGGGGGGACGCGCAGTACGAAGGCTAAAAGGAAAGAGGCATGAGCGCAGGTTCCGGCAGGCATTTCCTGCAGATTCCCGGCCCGACCAATGTTCCGGACCGGATTCTGCGCGCCATCGACCGGCCGACCATCGACCATCGAGGTCCGGAATTCGCCGCGCTTGCGAAATCCGCCATCGCCGGCATGAAACGCATCTGCCGCACCAAGGGGGCGCTGGTGGTGTTTCCGTCCTCGGGCACCGGCGCCTGGGAAGCGGCGCTCGTCAACACCTTGTCGCCGGGCGACAAGGTGCTGGCGTTCGAGACCGGGCAGTTTGCGGTGCTCTGGCGCGGCATGGCCGAACGGTTCGGCCTCGAGGTCGAGTTCGTGCCGATGGATTGGCGCCACCCGGTCGAGGCCGAGGATGTCGAGGCGCGGCTCACCGCCGACCGGGCGCATGCCATCAAGGCGGTGATGATCGTCCATAACGAGACCTCGACCGGCGTCACCAGCGACATTGCGGCGATCCGCCGCGCCATCGACCGCGCGCGGCACCCGGCGCTCTATCTCGTCGACGCCATCTCCTCGCTCGGCGCGACCCAGCTCGACCACGATGCCTGCAGCATCGACGTCACCATCGCCGGGGCGCAGAAGGGGCTGATGCTGCCACCGGGGCTGGGCTTCAATGCCATTTCGGCGAAGGCGCTGGCCGCCAGCAAAACGGCAAAGCTGCCGCGCGCCTATTGGGACTGGCAGCCGATGCTGGCCGCGGCGGAGACCGGGTTCTTTCCCTTCACCCCCGCCACCAACCTGCTCTATGGCCTCATCGAAGCGGTGGCGATGCTCGAGGAGGAAGGGCTCGAGGCGGTTTTCGCGCGGCATCGCCGGCTCGCCGAGGCGACGCGGCGCGCCGTTGCCGCTTGGGGACTGGACACCATGTCAGTCGTCGCGCAGGCGCACTCCAACGCGCTCACCGCCGTGCTGCTGCCGGAGCGCCACGACGCCGACGCGTTCCGCCGCGTCGTGCTGGAGCGCTTTAACCTGTCGCTCGGCGCCGGTCTTGGCAGGCTTGCCGGCAAGGCCTTCCGTATCGGCCATCTCGGCTGGCTCAACGAGCTGATGCTGATGGCGACGCTGGCGGGGCTCGAGATGGGATTTGGCGTTGCCGGCGTGCCGCACCGGCGCGGCGGCGTCGACGCCGCCATGGAGTGGCTTGCCGCCGGAGAGCAAGCGGTCAGCGATCGCGCCGCGGCGGGGCGGCGATGAGCGCCAAGACGGCCGCGCTGGCGCAGCTGCTGCTGGATGCGCGCGGCAGCGGCAACGCCATTGTGGCGCTGCCGCCCGAGCTGGTACCGGCGAGCCCGGCGGAAGCCTATGCGGTGCAGGACCTGGTGGCGCGCCCGCTGGGGCGCATCGCCGGCTGGAAGGTGGGCGCGGCGGGTCCCGAAGCCGAACCCAATTGCGCGCCGCTGTTTGCCGATCTCGTGGCGGCGAGCCCGGCCCGGTTTCCCGCGGCGCGTTTTCCGTTGGGCGGCATCGAGGGCGAGCTCGCCTTCCGCTTCGGCACGGCCCTCCCGCCGCGGGCCGAGCCCTATGGCGAGGAAGAGGTGTGGCAGGCGGCAGCGACGCTCCACCCGGCGATCGAGCTGGTGCAGTCGCGCTTTGCCGATCTGCGCGCACAGCACAAGCTGGCGCTGCTCGCCGACAATCAGAGCAACGGCGCCTTCTGCTATGGCGCGGCGCTCGCGGATTGGCGGCAGGTCGATTTTCTCGGCCAAAGGGCCGAGCTTGCCATCGACGGCGCGCTCCGGGCGAGCGCCACCGGCGGCAATGCGGCGGGGCACCCGCGCCGGCTCCTCGCCTGGCTCGCCAATCATTTATCGCGGCGCGGCATCGGCCTTGCCGCCGGCGACATCGTCACGACGGGAACGCATACCGGTCTTGTCTTCGCGACGGCAGGCGCGAGCATCGTGGCGCGATTTCCCGGCATCGGCGAAGCCCGGCTCGCCCTCGCCGCCTGAGCGTCCCGCGGCGCCGCGCATTTGCCGCGTATGCGCGACGACTTAACAATTACCTAACGACTCTTTAACGATGTACTATTATGGCGTAGGCAGCGCGGACCCGCCGGTTCACCGGATCCGCCGCACCGGGGGAATGTTTCGCGGAAGCGCGTGTGAGACGCCAGACCGTAGCGATCGTCGACGACAGGATCACCAATCTCAAGATCCTCGAGCGGCTCGCCGCCTCGCTCGACGAGCGGGTCGAGGTGCGGACCTTCGATCATCCGCTGCGCGCGCTCGATCATGCCGCACGCGAGCCGCCTGACCTGGTCATCACCGACTTCAAGATGCCCGATCTCGACGGCGCCGAGTTCATCCGGCGCTTCCGTGCCCTGATCCCCTGCGCCGATGTGCCGGTGATGGTCATCACCGCCTATGAGGATCGCGACCTGCGCTACGAGGCGCTGGAGGCGGGGGCGACCGATTTCCTGCTGAGCCCGGTCGATCATCACGAGTTCCGCGTGCGCTCGCGCAATCTCCTGACCCTGCGCCGCCAGCAGCTGCTGTTGAAGGAGCGCGCCTCCTCGCTCGAAGAGCAGATCGCGGCGGAGGAGCAGCGCCACCGCGACGCGCTGCGCCACAGCCACGAGCTGCTGATGCGCGTCATCGACGCGGTGCCGGTACTGGTGAGCGCCACCGATCGCGAAGGCCGCTATGTCTTCGTCAACGATTTCTACGCCCGCCATGTCGGCCGCCCCGTGGCGTCCATCGTCGGCCTGACGCCGGCGGCGGTCAGCGACGCGCCGGAAACCCGCGCCGCGATGGAGCGCGACCGGCGCATCATCGCCGGGCTCGACCCGCCCGGGTCTTTCGAAGAAGCGATCGTGCTGCCTTCGGGCGAGAACCGGGTACTGCTCACCACCAAGGCGCTGCTCCGCGACCGCGACGATCGCCCATCGCTGGTGGTCACCGCCTCGCTCGACATCAGTGACCGCAAGGACGCGGAGCTTGCCCTGATCGCCGCCAAGGAAGAGGCGGAGCTGGCGAGTCGCAGCAAGACCGAATTCCTCGCCAACATGAGCCATGAGCTGCGCACGCCGCTCAACGCCATCATCGGCTTCTCCGAGGTCATCGAGCACGGCGTGTTCGGGCGCCACGAGAAATATTCCGACTACGCCCACGACATCAGCTCGGCTGGC